>NZ_OY776221.1:60000-254073 GCF_963675415.1 uncultured Trichococcus sp. | reverse complement strand
CGCTGATTATGATCCGAATAGGCAGATGGTTATGGACACCGGCGCACTGGTCGGAGAAATCCGGTCCGAAATGGACAAACAACTAGGAAATGATTATCGATTGAGGGGGCGAGGTAGGTGAATGAAGTATTTTTTGACGGAATGGCATCGTTCAGCGACTGGGGACTTTACCTGACCTCGCTCACTATCGATGCTCCGAAACCGAAAGAAATATATGTGGAAATACCGAACGGAGACGGTGCCCTGGACCTGACCGAGGCACTGACCGGAGAAGTGCATTACGAAAGCCGACCGTTTGAAGCGGTTTTTGCGATTAAACCAGAAACTTATTCTGCCGATCTGGTGAGGTGGCTGATCGGATATCTGAACGGTAAGCAGCGGACCATCCGAACAAAAGAAGAACCCGGCTACTACTTAGTCGGAAGATGTGCCACCTCGCTAAAAAATGACGGCGTTCTAGCTGTTTTAACCGTAAAGGCAACCTGTCAGCCGTGGAAATATAAAAACGATGTAACGGCGATAAATATGACCATTGGAGCGAGCGGGACAACAAGCATCACATTGCCGAACGAACGCAAGCGGGTAATTCCGACCATCACGGCAAGCGCAGCGGTTACTATCATATTCAATGGCCAGACGATCAGCGTGAACGCCGGAACGCAACGGCTGACCAATATCGCATTAAGCTATGGCGATAACGTGCTGACCATCACGGGGACAGAAGGTACGACAGTATCGTTTGAATATCAAGAGGGGGCGTTATAGTGGTTTATACAGTCTATTGTGACAACGAATTGCTATTCGATCCCCGGATTGATGAACTGGCCATATTCAACAAAAAAATAGCGTTGGAAGTCAACAAGACGGGATCATTTGACTTTAAAATCTACCCATCCCATCCGATGTATGACCGCATCAATCGCCTGAAATCATCTATTGAAGTTTACCAGGATGCTTATCTAGTATTCAGGGGCCGCGTGCTGGATGATACGCAGGACTTTAACAACGCGAAAGATGTTATCTGTGAGGGTGATCTTGCTTTCTTGAATGATGGAATTATTCGGCCGTACACCTACTCCGGTAGCGTGTCCGGCTTTTTAAGCTATATCCTGACCGAATACAACGCACAGGTGGAAACTGCTAAGCGGTTTGTTTTGGGCAACATTACCGTTACCGATCCAAACGACTACATCACGCGGTCCAGCATCGCAGCGTCGAGCGCGTGGGAAGTGGTCAACGATAAACTGATCAAGCTGCTTGGTGGCTATATCAGGATCCGCAGATCGGGTGGCATCAACTACTTGGATTACCTGGAAGATAGCACGATGCAAAGTATTCAGGAAATCAAACTGGGAGAAAATTTGCTGGACCTGAACAAGGAAATAAAAGGTCAGGACATTGTAACAGCTTTGATCCCTTATGGCGCTAAGCTTGGGAATGACACGGATGAGCGCTTGACCATTGCAGCCGTGAATGGCGGCATTGACTATGTATTCGATCAAGCGGCCGTCGATGCTTACGGTTGGATATTTACCACGAAATCATGGGATGACGTGACCGTGGCCAGCAACCTATTGACCAAGGCAAGCGCCGAACTGGCCAGCCTAATCAATTTGAACGTGTCGCTGGACGTTGCGGCGATTGACTTATCCATGACAGATGAACAGATCGACAGGTTCCGCATATTCGAGTATGTCAAAGTGAACAGCCCGGCGCATCAGCTGAATGATTTCATGCTGGTCCGTAAGCTGACCATCGACATGGACAACCCGCAGAACAACAAATTGACGTTAGGAACGCAGTACGCGACCTTTTCCGAAAGCCAGCTGAACACAGAAAAAGCAATCGAAAACGTGACGAACAATATCAGCGAAACGAACACGAAAGTCCAGAACTTTGTCACGGAACAAGTCACTACGCTGAATTCGAATATCGAACAATCGGCCGGAGTGATCCGGACAGAAGTCGCGGAAACGTACGCAAGCAAGAACGAACTGAATGAGTATAAGCAGACCGTTTCCACGCAGTTCACGCAGACGAATAACGATTTTACATTCTCATTCAATGAGTTGCAGCAGCTGATCGAAACCGTGGATGGAGAACAGCAAGTGCAGTTTGAAGACATCCGGAAATATATCCGCTTTGTCGATGGCAATATCATCATCGGCATCGAAGGCAACCCGATCATTATGAAATTGCAGAATGATCGCTTGTCCTTCCTGCGGGATGGCGCGGAAGTCGCTTACATCAGCGATAACAAACTGTATATCACGGATGCGCAAATTTTAACCAGTATACAAATCGGGAATTATGCCTTTATCCCACGGACGAATGGCAATTTATCATTTAAATGGGTGGGGGTGTAATCGATGGCATTAAGCGGCAGTAATACACAAAACGTACCATACACAAGCGGCAATCTAGCCATTCGCATCGACTGGACGGCGTCGCAGAACGTCGCTGGAAACTACAGCGATGTGAATGTGCGCGTGTACATCGTTCGCGGCACATATGGTTATAACACCAATAGCACATCCGATGCTACAACGCTATGGATTGCCGGACAAGAGTATTCGACAACCAGCAGCGTGGGCGGTTCCAGCAATACCGAAAGCCTACTAATGGAGCGGACGAAACGCATTTATCACAACGCAGACGGGACCAAGTCATTCAGCATTGACTTCCGGAAATACTTCGGCCTTTCTTGGTCCGGAACCTGGATCGGTACCGTGAATTTTGATGCCGTCACGTACTGGCTGGACACAATCCCAAGAGCATCAACCATCACGACGAAAAACGCCACCACGCTGGAAACGATCACGGCGGCAGACTATGGCGAAACCATCCGATTGTCCATCAACCGGCCCAGCACATCGTTCACAAGTACCGTTTACGCCGTGTGGAATGGCCAGGTGGTAGGGATTGCCGAACGGATTGATTACGAGCAGCATAACTGGACCATCCCGCTTTGGCTGATGGATTACATCCCGAACGCAGCGAACAGCTGGGGCGCGATTTATTGCGAAACTTATTCAGGTGATACGCTGATCGGCACAACAGAAACGTGGCTGAATGCGATTGTTCCGCCTGATGTGATTCCGGTAATCGACACCGCAACCGTTGTGGAAGCCGTGGCAGGATTGGCGGCCAAGTTCGGGGCTTATGTACAAAGCAAG
Source organism: uncultured Trichococcus sp. (assembly GCF_963675415.1). Lineage (NCBI taxonomy): Bacteria > Bacillati > Bacillota > Bacilli > Lactobacillales > Carnobacteriaceae > Trichococcus > uncultured Trichococcus sp. Next base: position 250,897 of record NZ_OY776221.1, on the reverse strand, counting down.
TCAAAGCTGGCTATCGCAATGACGGCATCCGGCGTGTATAGCAGCACGATCAGCGCGTACAAGATCACAGCAAACGGCGCATCTTATAACGCGGCATCGGCCACAACAAGCGAATTGCTGGACAGTGGATCACAAGATGTTGTTTTTGAAGTGACAGACAGCCGCGGACGGAAAGCGTCGCACCGCGTGACGATCACAGTCCTGGCTTATACGCCGCCAAGTGTTTTGAGCATAGCGGCCAGCCGTGTGGATCCAGACGGAACGCCGAACGAAGAAGAAGGCATTCATGCCAAAGTTGTATTTAAGGCAACGGCGACAACGCTGAACAACCTGAATGACAAGCTGCTGGAAATCAACATGAAGCAAGTCGGAACAGAAACATGGACAACCGCCTATTCCGATGCCGCGGCCTTTACCTATGACACGTTTCAGGTTGTTGCGGGGTTTAACGGTGATTATGCCTATGACATCCAGGTTAAAATGTCGGATTACTTTGGTTCTGCCGTTTTATCCACAACGTTATCCACAGCTTTTACTTTGGTGGATTACTTTGCTGGCGGCAAGGGGATTGCATTCGGGAAGGTTGCCGAGAAGGTAGGTATGGAAATTGCGCTGGATGCCGATTTCACCAAAGCGCCGACCATTATCGCGCCGGTTTCCGATGTTGCGGATGGGGCTTTCATGCGGTTGCGGAGATTCGACGAAACGCTGCTGGCCTTTATCGGCACCGGAGCAGGCGGCACCGGCTTGAATATCCATCTTTATGATGGCGTGTCCTGGTCCGGGATGGTTTCAATCGGTGAGAATGGCGACATTTACACAAGCGGAAAACTGAAAACAGATGGCTTTATCGAAGCTGGTGGATTTACATCAAAAGAAATACTAGCAAGTACAGACCTGAATAATTACGTGAATCCAGGGCTATATCATTGCTTGACCAACGCGAACGCGGCAACCATTTCAAACGTTCCGGCGGCCGCTGCGTTCAGCTTGTTTGTCGAAAAGCACGCTGGCATCAAGCAGACCTTTACGCGGTACGAGCCGGGGATTCCGGTGACGTACATCCGAAATTATTATGATGGTACGTGGGGCGCGTGGTATCAAGTGGCATTTGTATAAAGGAGTTGGAACTATTGGCAGATAAATTACTAAAGTATGATGTGGCGATGAAGTCCACGAAAACAGTGTGGCAGATGGAAACTCCAAGATGTTACACAGGGGACGAAAATACGGTAACATTCGATTTTAATATCACCGATCTGGAAGCAGCTGATCTTGTCGGCGTGATACCGAACGTGTATTTATATATGCGTGACGGTTCGTTTTTCCAAAACGGACCGGCTGATGGCGTGGAGATTACCGGGACAATAGTAAACTATACGATGAAAGGAAACGAAGGCAAGCATAGCGGTATAGCAAGAGCGCAGCTTGTTTTGGTCTGGGATGATGAGATTAACCCGCCGGAAAAATTAACGTCTCAACTGTATGATTTTGAGGTTGTTAGTGGACTTGAAAACAAAGTAGCTGTCGAGGTCATGATTCAAGATTGGACGACGTTGACCAGAGAGGCCCGGACGTTTATCGACACTTCATCCGACGAGGTGGATGCCTTAAAAGGTGAGCTGCAAACGGCAATTAATACGGCAAATGCAAGTCTGGGCGAGTTTGACGTGGCTCTGGAAACCGGAATAGTCGCGGCGAACCTTGCCACAAAATTGCAGGATTTTGAGACAACAAACAACAGCCGGTTGCTTTCAGCTGAGCAACAGTTGGCAGAAAAAATCGGTGGAACGGTTAAGGCGGAACTCGAAGATTTATCCGCTGATGTTTTAGGAGCAATCGATGGCACGGGTGGTCCGTTCGACTTATTATCCATACCGCAAGATAGAAGTGTAACGCCTATAAAAACGGACTTTTTAGAAGAGGTAAATATAGGTATTAATCACATGCAGGATAAATCCATACTTGTAAGTTCTTATTATGACGAAGCGGGTTCTCTGCTTGGAAGTAGCTTGCTTTTTACAATCTCTGATTATATTCCTGTGGAACAAAACGTCAGATACTCGCATAACTTTTATAATGCTAGGTGCTACGATGCAAACAACAACATTATAAGTTCAGTTCCTAACGGCACTAATACAGTCATTTTCACAGACGGAATAGTTGTTAAAATTAGACCTAACTTTAGGTATACTGATACCTCTGTTGCTAATTCTTATTTTTTTAAGATAGGGTTTCAGGCGGATAATTTGCTTGTAAAAACAGAAAACCTGGACAAAGATATTCAAGAGACGCTTGAAAACTCAAAAACGGTTATTGAAAACGTAGCAACAATAGAAGATGTTAGAGTTAATCAATTTCCAACGTCTAAATTTATGCACATTTCTTGTGATGATTTCATTAGTCCATTTCAAGATATAACAACCAACTCGGCTACTTATACAAGTTTGTTTGATAGCCCGACTTTTGCTTTTTTAAAGGCACAACATAAAAAGTACGGTATGGTTTTTAGTGGATACTGCTTTTATGAAACAACCGATAAATCATTTAATCTTTCTCAATGTACAGATAAATTTGCTGATGAATTTAGAGAAAATAGCAGCTGGTTGCGTTTCGGTTTCCATTCGAAAAACAGCGATACTAATTACGCAACAAGCCTACCGGCTTTAATTACAACAGACTTTAACCTTGTAACCGGTCAACTTTTAAGAATAACAGGTAGTTACAAATCAATTGATAGAGTTCTACGTTTACAAAATTATGCAGGTAATTTGGAATCAATCACAGCAATTAAAAAGTTGAAAGGTGGAATCGTAGGTTTATTGACTGCAGAAGATTCAAGAGTGAATTATTATCATAATGCAGAGCAAACAACCCGTTTATTAAATTATGACAGAATGTATGATAGTACTAACAACCTTATGTTTTTCTCAACAGATTTAAGACTTGATGTGGTAGCTGGATATGATGATTTAATGTCTAGGCAATCTGATGTTAATTATACTAATCAAATGAACGACATCTTGTTGCTTGTGCATGACCCAAACATTAATTTCGCTGGTTTTCAAACACGTATTATAAACTGCTGTAATTTCGCTATTGAAAATGGGTACAGATTTGATTTTCCTATGAATGTTGTTATGTCGTAGATAATTATCTGTGAGGGAGACTACAGCAAATTAGAGTATCTTCTAATTAACTATCGCTTAAGAAGTATGGACTAAATGTTAAAACTCCTGTATTATGACGATAGTTATGATACAGGAGGATAGATACTATGAAAAAGAAATTAGTTTTGTTTGTCGGTGTTGTTATTATTATTGCGTTAGGAATGGTTGGGGCGAAATGGTATATTTCAAATCAAGCAGGTATTCCCCAGATTGACATTTTGAAATTGGATAAGAATGAAAATATCGAGTCTTCCAAAGATGACTTAACCCAGGAAAATAAACTAATTCATTACTCTGTGGATGATATTTTTAAAAGTTTCCTTAACTTGTCAAATAATGATTACGATAGCATTTTTGAGGAAGAACATTTATCCTTCTTGAAAAAATTACATGATAAATATGGTATAAACGTCAGTGGATACGTCTTTTTTGAGGATGGAGAATATAATCTAACCGACATTCCTAACGATTATGCTTTAGAGTTTCAAGAAAACTCTGATTGGTTAAAATTTGGTTTTCATTCTTTAAATGCGGAAACGAACTACGAAAATGAAAATACACAAAAAGCAAAAGAAGATTATGAAAAGGTAATCAAAGAGCTGACTCGAATAACCGGGGGTGAGTCAGCTATAGATACAACAGTCCGTTTGCATTATTATGCTGCTAGTGACGAAGCAATAGAAGGTTTCCAAACAGCCGAATTAGGCATAGAACGTCTTCTTAGTCCTGAAGATCAGCGATTAGCGTATAACCTTGATGAAGAAGAGACCAGTTATCTATATCAATACGATTACTTTAATTTGAATGGTTTAGAATATATCAAAACTGATGTTAGAATGGAAAATTTAGACAATCCAGAAGATTATTATGATAGCTTTATTCAACAAGAGGAATTGAATGGTATATTGGCGGTATTTACCCATGAACCATTTCTGATCGATTCAGAAATACAGAATAAGACTTATCAATTACTAGACTTGTTTGAGACGTATATACCTGCTGGATTTTAAAGCATATTCACAGTTCGAACCATAAGCACAAGTAAGTGAAAAGAAAATGACCGTTTTCATAACGGTTGTTTTTGAAAAAATGTAAATCGAAACGAGGTGGAAATACTTGAATAACACAGTAACGAAAGAGCAAATTGATAACCTTTTCGAACAATCAGAAAAGAAAGTCGAAACGTATTGGAATAAATGTACCGTGATGACAGTTCAGCTGCCTAATGGCTTCACTATTGTTGAGCATTCCGCTTGTGTGGATCCTGCAAATTACAATGCAACGATCGGCGAGGAAATATGCGAGCGTAAGATTAAAGATCAGCTATGGGCGTTTGAAGGCTATAAACTTCAGTGCGAATTGGGAAAATTATAAACTAAACAAAAAAAGAGCCGCTGGTTATTCAGCAGGCTCTTCCTTTTTAATTGAATCAAGTGATTTTTTTATAAGTTCCAATATTGCAGCGTTCCTGCTGCTGATCCGATTCTCGAATCTATAATCTTCAATAGCTTCCTTCAGTTCATGCGGGATCGTCAATAGTATTTGCGTGTTTTTGCTTTGATCGATTGCCATTCATATCGGCCCCTTTTTTATAAGTTATATAAATTATATACCTTATGCTTGCAATGCGCAAACATTGGATGTATTATGATTATATAAGTTATATAACTAAAGGGGAGGAATACTGATGGTAGCGAACGATACAGCAAGGCTACTCATGGAACTGGAAACAATTGCAGCCACTCTCATTCCTAGTGCAGATATAGTCAAACTCAAATTACGTTTCGAGGAAGTAACGAATAATTACAATGTGGACAGAAAGACACTTGAAGCTCTTGAGAACGATTTTAGGGACAAGGTGGACTTTTACCTCAGCGCTCTTCGAATAGAAGGGTACAGCGAAAAGACGCTACAAGGTAATCGTTATGACCTCATGGCATTCTCTGAATTTGTAAACAAGGCGGTTGTCCAAGTGACTACTTCCGATGTGAGGAGGTTCCTGGCATCTAAACCTAATTGGGCGGCCAGTACCGTAGCGAAAAAACTTTCAACAATAAAGGCTTTCTACAAGTGGATGGTTGCAGAGGAATTTATCATTCACGATCCAACCGCAAAAATTCGGACTCCAAAGCAAGAAAAACGATTGCCGAAAGCTATGAGCCTGAACGAGTTGGAAATGATTCGAGATGCATGCGAGGATTCGCGTGAGCGTGCCCTGGTAGAAGTTTTCTACTCAACTGGATGCAGAATAAGCGAATTGGCCGGCATGAAAACAGCTGCTATAAACTGGCAAAATGGAAGCTTGCCTGTCATCGGTAAAGGAAACAAAGAGCGGATTGTTTACCTCAACGGTAAAGCAATCTATCAACTTAAAAAATATTTGTCAGATAGGCATGAGGAAGAGGATGATTGCGAATTTCTATTCAGCACCACACGTCGGCCGTACAGACAAATGAGTACAGTCGCAATCCGAAACATCATCAACAATATCGCTTCACGCGTCGAAACTAGCAAAAAGGTCACTCCGCACGTCTTCCGCCACAGCATGGCAACGATGGCCATCAACAACGGCATCGAACTGGGAGACCTGCAGCAATTACTAGGACACAGCAACCCGTCAACGACTCTCAGGTATACAGCAGTCAGCGAAGAACGTAAAATGAACGCACATAAACGGTATGTGCAATAAAGAACCAGAAGGCGCCAGAATTGGGGCCTTTTTATTATGAAAATGGAGCGTGGATAATGGAGTGGATATCCGCATTAATCGCAAGTGCCATCACAGGAGCGGTGACTTTTTCAGTCGCCAACAAACAGACCAATGGATCGATTGAGCAAGAGTACACTAAAAATATCACTAATCTCTTTACGATTTATAAAGATCAGGTGGATGCGATGCAAAAAGAAGTTAATCAGCTGAAATCACAGATAAAAGAAATCGAGAGCAAATATATCAAAGATATCAACGGTTATAAAGTTATCGTCGAAAAACTGGAAGACGAAAACGAGGCGCTGCGTGAAGAAAATGAGGAATTGAAGGTAGAGAATGCAGTATTGAAAGGGGATCAAGAAAATGGAATTTAATATTTTTATCGCACCAATCACGATGATTGCCGTTGAAATGGCAAAACGTGCTGGATTGGAAAGCAAGTATCTGGCGTTTGTTGCGGTCGTCTTTGGGGCGCTATTTGGCGCTTTGTATGGCTTTATCTACAAGGGTGACATCTTTATCAATGCGTTCGAAGGATTGTTGTATGGGGCTTCGGCATCAGGTATGTGGGATGCCGTAACCAAGACAATGAAGGAGGAAAAATAATGGCTTATCAAATTGACTATCGCATCATCGACTACACCGGCAGAAAAACAGACGCAAACAACTATGTTATCGCCCATGAATCAGGAAACCCGAACAACGTCGGGCCGAATAGTTTAGAAAATGAAGTCAAGTACATGCAATCGCAGGCAGCTAAAGGTGGAGCATTCACGTCTCATTGGGTTGGTAGTGGTGGGAAGATTATCCAAATCGCACCTGTCGGTAAAATTCAATATGGAGCGGGTGGCGTGGCCAATCCGAAGTCATTCGCACAGGTCGAACTGGCTCGTACAAATGACGCGGCAACGTTCAAAAAAGACTATGCCGCCTATGTCTGGTTGCTCAGAATGCTCGCTGCAGAGTGCGGTATTCCGCAGACGTTGGACACGACAGGTAAGGGCATCAAGACGCACTTGTGGGTGACTAAAAATCTGGGCAACACAACGCACACCGACCCATATGGTTATTTAAATAGCTGGGGCATAAGTAATGCTCAATTTGCAAAGGACATCACGAACGGGCTGGAAAACACCATCACACCGGTTACTCCGGCACCTACGCCAACCCCTGCTCCACCGAAGCCGGCGAGCAAGTGGGTTGCTGAAAGCGGCACGTTCTCACCGAACTTCGCGATAAACGTCCGCAACGCGCCGAACACGTCAGCCGGGATCGTGGCAACGTATAGCGCCGGCGAAAGGGTCCGTTATGATAGTTATTTCAACGATGGCCGTTATGTCTGGATCCATTACAAATCTTATAGCGGGCACGATCGTTATATGGTTTGTAGAGAAAACGGAACTGCATGGGGAAGTTTTTATTAGCTTCTCTCGCGCTGACGGGCAAAAAAGTGAATTCCATTTTGAGTTCCATTTCCAAGTAGCCACAGGCTGTTTTGGGTTATGCGAATATCTATTAAAGCTTAAGCATGCTAACGCAAGATTAAGTAGGTTAACCCGGAACGTTTCTGCATGAAATGGAAGGGTCAGTAGGTTAATACACAAATATAGAACCGCAAACGTTGATGTACCGACGTTTGTGGTTTTTTTGCGTTTTACGGACGGTGGTGCTTTATCACCGGAGACCTCGAAAAGTACACCACCTCCGGCTAGGGATCGGTCGGCCGGAGGACAACACCGATAATGGGCTACCACCTCCGATGAGGGCCGCTTCGCCGGAGGAAACAACTGTAGATGGGCCCTTATCTCCGACGAGAGCCCACTCAACCGGAGAATGGCAAGAATCCTTTGTTCCGGATGAATCCAACCCTCTTCCCCCGCAAAATAAAATAACCATGGTTACGCTTCATTTTTTATTTTCATAATCAAAAGCACGATATTTACGAATAAAAGTATCAAGAAGCCGCTACATATTGTGGAAGCAGCGGATGGTGATGTATTCTATTGGAAATTCAGAAAGCAATGAATTTAACGAAATGTGGGAGGAGGGAATAAAATGTCAAGTTTCTTTAGTTGGGATCTAGTATGGGAATATTTACCTAAAATTCTCAGTGCGTTGCCCGTGACCTTGTTGATTGTAGGCATTGCGACTCTTGTAGGCTTGGTGTTGGGAAGTTTTATTGCGTTCATCCGGGTGGAAAAAATACCGATACTGAATCAGATAGCCGCAGTATTTGTTTCCTTCATTCGCGGGACACCGATTCTTGTCCAGTTATACATCGTTTATTACGGTGTGCCCAGCCTCTTACAGGCGATCCAAATTGATGTGTCATCATGGGACAAAATTATTTTCATCTACATTACGTACGGATTGAATACCGCGGCGTTTCAATCAGAAACCATCCGGGCCGCAATCCTGAGTGTACCCGTCACTCAGAAAGAAGCAAGCATTGCTTGCGGGCTGACCAAGTCGCAAATGTACCTGCGTGTCATTCTTCCGCAAGTTGTGCTCGTGGCATTACCATCATTCGGTACCACGACCGTCGCTTTGCTGCAGGATACATCGTTGGCATTTACGATCGGGATCGTGGATGTGGTAGGAAAAGCGCGGGCTATTGGTGCCGTGACCTACCACACGTTAGAAGGCTATGTAGGCGCGGCAATTCTGTTCATTACGTTGAGCGTTATTCTTGAAAGAGTCTTTGACGTGTTGGAGAAACGGATGAATTTCACAGAGGCGAAAAAGTCGTCGTTTCAACTATCAAAGTTATTACTATTTAAAAATAAAGAGGTTCAAATCAAAAAGGTTCAAAAAATCGAGACAAATTTGAAGGAGGAGTTATTATGAAAAAATCAACAGTGGGTTTTGGAGCAAGTTTATTGATGGCAGGGGTTATCTTGGCTGGGTGCGGTAGCGGCTCTGCTGAAACCGAGAGTGCAGCAGATAGCGGCGCGACAGAGATTAAAGTAGGTACAGGGAATGAAGCTCTGCCATACGCTTATTTGGACGAAAATGGCGAATACGATGGCTATGATGTCGCTGTAGTGAAAGCCATTGATGAAAAACTGACGGAGTACACGTTCACATTTGAAGGAGCGGACTTCCCGACAACTTTGTCGAATCTGGAGAGCGGCAAAGTTGAGATGGCGGCCTATGAATATGAAGTGAACGCAGAACGCCAAGAAAAATTCGTCTATGGGGATGTCGGTTACGTAGTGTGGGATACGTACATCGTTTCAGATCCGGATGCAGGAGCGGTTTATGAGTCCTTCGACGATCTTGCCGGCAAAAAAGTCTACGCCACAACCGCAACGAACCAGGCAGCGATGGCTGAAACCTATTTAGAAGAAAATCCCGATGCTTTTGAATTGGTTTATGGCGAATACAATAATGAACAGATCGTGCAGGCGATTACCTCCGGAGCTGTGGATGCGAGTTTAGCGCCGAAATATCAAGTCGACAACTGGAACAAATCCTTCAGCGAAAATTTAGCGATCGGCAGCGAACCAGTGCATAATTCGGATGCTTACCTGCTCTTCAATAAAGAAGCCGATCAAGCCTTCATCGATGCCGTGAACACAGCGTTAGAGGAATTAAAAGCGGATGGAACCATTAAAGAACTTTCCGAAGAATACTTAGATGGTGATTACGTTCCAGAATAAGAAAGGATGAGGGCCATGAGTTTCAAATTTGAGGTGATGATCCAATCATTGAAAGTAGCAAGCCAATACATTGGCACAACATTATTCATGGCCATCACAGCGATAGTCATCGGCGTTATTTTAGGGTTAGGGATAGCGCTGATCCGGCTTTACCGGATCAAAGGACTGAGCCAGTTTTTCCAAGTGGTAGTCACTTTGTTGAAAGGTATTCCGATGGTATTGATCATTCTCGCTCTGTACCTGGTCGCTTCCAAACAGTTTGATGTTTGGTCGGAATCCATGAATTGGTCGCTTCGGTTCAGGGATTTCAACATGGTATGGATCGCCATTTCCGCATTGACGCTATTGGCCACGATCAACAGCAGCGAGATATTTCGCGGGGCCTTTGCGGCTATCAAAAAAGGCCAGTTCGATGCAGCCAAATCGATGGGCATGACCGACTTTCAAACGATTCGCCGGGTTCTGTTGCCGCAAGCAATCCCTATCTCTTTACCGATGTTCAGTAATTTATTAATTGGCCTTGTTAAGGCCTCTTCCTTGGCCTCGATGGTCAGTGTCGTCGATGTGTTTGCAGCCGCGAAGATCACAGCCCAGCAAAACTATCGGTTCCTGGAAGCCTATGTTGCGGTTGCGGTTATCTATTGGGGAATCAGCCTGGTGATCGAAAAAGGTGCGCAAATCCTTGAACAGCGCATGACCCGTAAATTGAGGAGGGCGATTTTATGATGGAAGTACGCAATATCCACAAGCGCTTCGGTAAGCAGGAAGTCCTCAAAGGCATCGACATGGATGTTGCCAAAGGCGAAGTTGTCACCCTTCTTGGGCCAAGCGGTTCCGGCAAAACAACCTTTCTCCGCTGTCTCAATTTTTTGGAACGGGCAGATGAAGGCAGCATTCTGTTAGGGGAGACAGAAACGATCGTAAATAAAGCCAATCCAAAGGAAATTTTGGCGCACCAACGCCAAACCGCGATGGTCTTTCAAAATTATGCGTTGTTCCATAACAAGACAGCGCGCGAAAATATAGTGATGCCGCTTTTGCTGACGAAAAAAAGAACAAAACAGGAAGCGTATGAAGTGGCGGATGCTTTGTTGGAACAAGTGGGCCTGACCGAACGCAAAGATTTTTATCCCAGCCAATTATCCGGTGGCCAGCAGCAACGGATCGGAATTGCGCGGGCATTGGCGCTGAATCCCAAAGTGATCTTGTTCGATGAACCGACCTCAGCATTGGATCCGGAATTGGTCGGACAAACGCTGACGCTCCTTCGCGACATCGCTGAAACCGGCGCAACGATGGTGCTGGTGACGCATGAGATGAAATTCGCGTATGAAGTGTCGGACAAAATCATCTTTATGGAGAATGGCCAAATTGTTGAACAAGGATCACCCAAAGAAGTGTTTGAACAAACAAAAGAAGAGCGGACCAAAGCCTTTTTGGCCCGTTTCACAACTCAAATGGCTAGATAGGGGAGGAAATAAGATGGGATATCGTTTCGCAAATCGTATGAAGGAATTGAAAACATCTCCTTTACGGGAAAATGCAAGTAAAAACATGGAGCTCAAAGATGTGATTTCATTTGCTTACGGCTTTCCGCCGGTGGAAGCTTTTCCGATGGAGACACTCCAAAAAATTTCGCAAAAATTATACACCGAAGTCGATCCGGAAACGTTTTTGCAATATGGTGCTTCCGAAGGCTATCCCTTGCTGCGTAAGTTGGTCAAAGAAAGGTTGGCGGCAACCGCCAATCTCCAGAATGAGGAACAGGTGCTGATCACATCGGGTTCCACGCAAGCGATGGATATCGCCGTAAAAGTCCTGTGTGACGAGGGAGACGTCGTGCTCTGCGAAGAACAAACTTTTTCAGGGGCGGTGAATGCGATCAAAGGTTATGGAGCCATTCCCGTACCGATCCCGATGAATGTCGCGGAAGAATCCGTCGATGTGGAAGCACTGGAAGATCTGCTGCGTTTCGATCAACGCATCAAGTTCATTTATCTCATTCCCACGTTCCAAAATCCATTGGGGACATCGATCCCTCTGGAAAAACGCCAAGCGATCTACAGTTTGGCCCAAAAATATGATGTGCTGATTTTCGAGGATGACCCTTACGGCGACCTATTGTATTACGGCGAACCGATCATGAAACTGAAGGAGATGGATACGGACGGGCGTGTCATGTATGCGGGTTCGTTTTCCAAAATTTTGGCACCCAGCGCAAGGTTAGGCTTCATCATGGCGCCGGATGCGATCATGGAAAAACTGGCTCTTGCCAAGCAAGTATCGGATTCCCATACCAATTTTTATTGGCAAGTGATGTTGGCGGAATTCATGCAGAACCATCAATTTGAAGAACACGTCTCGGAGTTGAAGCAGTATTACAAAGGCAAATTTGAAGCAATGATTGCGGGTCTGGAAGCATTGCCTGATGACAAAATCCAGTTCACCAAACCAACCGGCGGCTATTTCATCTGCTGCAAAATGGCGGACGAATTGGACCCGGAAACATTCTATACGGCATTGGACGAAGCCAAAGTCGCCGTTATCCCTGGAAATATAATGAGCGTGGCGCAGGAAGGCTATGAACGGTATTTCCGTTTGAACTTCACCAAACCGACACTTTCGGAAATCGTGGACGGGGTAAAAGTAATCGGTGAGGCTTTGGAACAAGCGACACCTGCATCATACAAACAAGTGATTTAAGGAGGATATTTATGAGATTGATTTATTATGGGGTCAGTGTTGACGAAGAAAAATTCATCAAGCGCTGGAGTTTCAGCAACAAGATTCCCGTGACCATCATCAATGAAGGCATTTCCAGTGAAAATGTCCATTTTGCTGGTCCCCATGATGGGGTCTGCCTGTATCCGAGTCCGGAAATGCGCAAAAGCGAGCTGCTCTACCGCAAACTGCGGGAGCAAGGCATCCACCAATTGTCGGTCAAATCGACCGGGGTGGATGGCATCAACTTTGAGTGGGCCCAGAAATATGGCCTGACCGTGACGAATGTTCCTGCCTACAGTCCCACTTCAGTCGGTCATTTTGCGATCATGTCGATTTTGATGGTCTTGCGGAATATTCCGACCGTGCTGCAGCCAAACTCATCCCGCAAAGCAGCAATCGGCCGGGAATTACAGGATGTGACGGTCGGCATCCTGGGGACAGGCCGGATCGGTTCTGTAGTCGCAGAAGGGATACATGCTTTGGGCGGACGCGTGATCGCCTCCAGTTCTAATGAAAATCCTGACTTGAAAGGGAAAGTCAGCTATGTTTCTTTTGAGGAACTGTTGAAACAGTCGGATGTTCTGTCCATACACATCCCCTTAACGGAAGAATCAACTTATCTATTTTCAGAGGACACTTTTGCAAAAATGAAACCCGGTAGTTGTCTTGTGAACACGGCGCGCGGAAAAATCGTCGATACCGAGGCGCTGATCCAAGCGTTGGCAACCGGAAAGCTGGCTGGTGCAGCCTTGGATGCGTTGGAGGACGAGGAAAAATATTTTTCTGTCGGATGGGAAAAGAACCCTTACTATTCCCGCCTGATGGCCATCCCGAATGTGATGATCACGCCGCATATCGCTTACCATACCGAATTGGCCGTGCAAGAAATTGTTGAAACCTCGTTGACCAATGCGAGGGATATCATAATCGCAGGAAGTTGCCGGAATACGATCTCGATCTGAGTACCAAAAAGAAGGAGGAGATGAAGATGATCCAAGCGCAAGTAAGCGGACTGAAAAAAAGTTTCGGTAAGAACGAAATATTGAAAAACGTAGGTTTGACCATCAATAAAGGCGAAGTTGTCTGCATTATCGGCCCGAGCGGCTCCGGCAAAACCACCTTCTTGCGTTGCTTGAATCTCCTGGAACGGCCGGATGCAGGCATGTATGAACTCGGCGACCTCCGCTATGACCTGAGCCGGATCGGTACCCATCAGAGCCGAGAAATTGCCCGGAAAACAGCGATGGTTTTCCAATCCTATGAACTGTTCAGTCATATGACGGTGCTGCAAAATGTGATGGAAGGATTGGTCACACCCCGGAAAGTTCCGAAAAAACTGGCGGAAACGATTGCCACTTCCGTACTGGAAAAAGTCGGGATGGCGGACAAAGCCGGGATGTATCCGATCCAACTATCCGGAGGGCAACAGCAACGGGTCGGAATTGCCCGGGCGATGGCGTTGTCCCCGGACCTCTTGTTGTTCGATGAACCCACATCCGCCCTTGATCCGGAACTTGTCGGGGATGTGCTGAATGTGATGAGGCAATTGGCTGACACGGGGCAAACGATGATCATCGTCACCCATGAGATGCAGTTTGCGCAAGAGGTGGCGGATAAAGTTGTCTTTATGGCGGATGGGGTAGTCGTTGAAGCGGGAACGCCATCGGAAGTCTTTGATGACCCTAAACAAGAACGGACAAAACAATTCTTGATGCAAGTCCGTTTCAAAACAGCAGTCTGAGAGGGATGACATGTGGAATATACGGAAGTAAAAAGCAAGCTTTGGACCAAGGATTTCCTCTTGGTCAACAGCATCACGTTTTTGGCAATGACGGCCATCACGACCCAAATGGGAACGCTGCCGCTCTATGTGACTGCGCTGGGTGGCTCAAAAGCGGTTGCCGGAAGTATCGTAGGAATTTTAGGCATTTCGGCTTTATTTTTCCGCTTGCCGATCGGAATATTGTTGGACCGCTACGGTCGCAGGCTTTTGCTCACGATCGGGTTAGGCATCCTTTTCCTTGATTTCGCCTTATTGAATGTGCTGCAGACGCTCTTGATGCTGTTTTGTTTGCGATTGATCCAAGGAATCGGCAACAGCATCCAGGCAACAAGTGCTGCGACGATGGCGGCGGATTTGATCCCAAAGGAACAATTATCTGTCGGGTTGGGCTACTTCAGCATCGCCCAAGCAGTCCCTGGCGCAATCGGACCCTTGTTGGGGTTAGCGGTGGTGGAAACATACGGATTTGAAGCCTTGTTTCGGGTGGCGCTTTTGCTGACGAGTTTGGCTTTTGGTTTAAGTTTTTTCTTGAGTGCTGAATCGCCAAGAACGCTATTTTTTGGAGAAAAAACAAAGCCGAAGGGCGGAGCGACCGAAGCGTTGGCCGTCATGAAGAATCGGGGCGTTATTTTTCCAAGTCTGATCATGTTTTTGATCTGCTTTGCGAATTCCGGGGTGATCGCGTTTATCGCCCAGTTTGCGATCGAAAAGAAAATAAGCGGCGCTGGTTACTACTTTACCGTGATGACGGTCGTCACGGTTCTGATCCGGTTTATCTTCCCCTATATGATGAATCGCGTCAATCAAACGTTTTTGATTTGCGGCAGCATCCTGAGCATCAGTGCAGCGTTCGGCATGCTTGCTTTTGCGGATGATCTTGTCCATCTTCTTTTGGCGGCGATCCTGTATGGAATCGGGTTTGCCAGTCTGCTGCCGGTGATGAATACAATTGTTTTGCAAAGTATTTCAGATCAGGAACGTGGACGCGCGATAGCGGTTTTCTCGGCTGCTTTGGATGTAGCGTACGGTGGCGGGGCGATGCTTTGGGGCGTAATCGCCGGTTTGTTTGGCTTTCAAGTCATGTACCTGTTTTGTGGAGGCTTCGGGATAACCGCTCTGTTTGTTTACCTGCTGTTTGAAGGAAGGAAAAGCTGAACGGGTTCGTTCAGCCCTGAAAGAAATTTAGGAAATCTGCCCTCGCAACGTTCCCTACGGTCACCTTATACTGGGACTCTAAGGGATAATTCCCTAAGAGTCCCATGCAAATGAGCATCGTAGAGCGCAATTGCTGAGAGACTTCCTGCGTCAGCAGGTTAGTCGAACAGTATGTCTTGACTCGCAGAGACAAGAGGTTCCTTTATCCTTTTTCCGAAGGGCTAACCCGTGAAGCTGGACAATTTTAGGATGCACAAAATTTTATGCAAATCAATGAAACATCAGTGGTGATGCAATTTTCTAGTTGAAATACTGAATTCATTTCTGCTCTATGTAAGAAGAAAATGTCATAAAGCATGACACATCTTGTGAGCCCAACCTTGCAAGTCTTTTCATTTCTTACTAAAATTAAGAAAATGATGAGAATTGTTAGGATGGAGGGGCCACTATGGATGCATTAGATCGGAAAATTTTGAATATTATGCAAAAAAACAGCAGGATCACTGTCAAACAGATTGCTGAAGAGTGTTTCATTTCGTCTCCTTCGGTATCCGTGCGTTTGCAGAATTTGGAGGGGCTTGGATATATCCGCACGTATCAAGCTGTTCTTGACCATCAGAAATTGGGCTTTTTGATCAAGGCCTATGTGAATTGTGCGGTCCATGCAAAGGACAAAAAAGATTTTTACCGCTACATCGAAGAAATCCCCAATGTCGTGGAATGCGACTGCATAACAGGTGACTACTCGATGCTTTTGAAGGTCTATTTTTCGAACACAATCGAGCTTGATGAATTCATTACGGACCTGCAACGCTTCGGCGATACCAAAACGCATATTGTCTTTTCAACAAATGTCGGTCCCCGCGGCCTGCAAATCCAGATAAACGAATAAGCAAAAACGCCGAGAATCATTTTCGGCGTTTTTGCTTATTTTTGTTTTTGCAGGGGAGGAGGGGAGGGAGCAGCATCTCCGGCGAGCGATCGGTTGGCCGGAGAACAATACCGAAAACAACATTCATCTCCGATGAAGCCCGCTTCATCGGAGATGGGCGGGGAAGCGGAATCTTACCTCCGGCGAGGGTCGCTTCGCCGGAGGACAGGGCGCCCCTCCGCGCCCGTGGCTCACGGAGTTATTTGTTCTGCGGCAGCCGATTGTCGAATTTCGTGCGGTAGGCCTGCGGGGTCTCGCTATACCAATCTTTGAATATTTTGTGGAAATGACTGTAGCTTTGGTAACCTACTTCAGTTGCAATATTGTGAACGGGAAGGTCGGTGTTTTGCAGCAATAGACCGGCGTTTTCCATCTTTTTTTCGGTGATGATCTTTGTGATTTGTTTGCCTGTGTGTTTCTTGATGTAGCGGGACAGGTAGCTTTCGCTGTAATTGAAGCGGGCGGCGGCATCGGCCAAGGAGGTCGTTTGGTAATTGGCTTCGATATAACTCAATATTGCCAGGACTTTTTCGTCGATGCCGTAATAGCTGTATTCGTTGAACTCAAGCAATTCGGCGAACAGCTGCAGCACTTCGCTTGCCAACAAAAATGGGGTGGCGGCGCTGTCCCTGGCGTAAGTCGTCAGGATGATCTGAAGCAGTCCGGCCAGATTACGCTTATGGTTATTCGGGAAATAAAGATAGTCAAGGTTGTCATTTTCCCGCAAAAAGGTGCCGATGAATGTGTCGGAGCGGAACAGGTTGCGGAAAGTGCCGAGCTGCATTTCATCGGTTTTGATGCAGATGTTGAAGATGATCGCATCGGGGTCGACGACTTTGAGCGAGTGGGCGCTGGCCAGGTTCATGATGCAGATGTCGCCGCTGCTCATGTAGAACGATTTGGAACCCATACAATTTTCGATGACACCGTTCAGGATGCAGATCACTTCATAAAAATTGTGGCTATGGTGCGGCGTTTCCTGCGACATCCGGTGTCCGATCAGGAAGATATCCTTTTGCTCAGCGGCTTCGATGCCCTTCAACTGGTTGTCGATGGTGATCCGGCTGTCGGCCCATAGCTCCTCAAAATCGATCGATGGAATGAAATCATCCATCAGAATTTTATCGTAATGTTGAAAAAATACTTGGTTCAATCAGAAAACCTCCTTAGGACAAAAAAACGCATGATGAGGACAAGGGATGATATTGTTACCGCATACATCGCGGTGTTAAAGTTATGCATGTAAAGGTTACCAGCGAGCGCTGTGATATTTTGTTTCATTTCGTTCCGATGATAACAGGTTTTTAAAGCGACTACAAGGAGGAAATGCTGTGTTGAAAAAAGAAGTAAAGGAATGGAAAGGCAAATGGATCGAGCCGGTGCAGGCGCCGATCAACAAAGAGCCGGTTTTTACGCTCCAGGAAATGTTTTCCGGCAAGATTCTGCCGCAATGTCCGGTGGAGGAACGGTTGCATCCGGTCAAGCTGCTGAAACGGACGTTTGCGCTTGATCCGAAAAAAGAGGTGAGGCAAGCAACCTTGCGGATGACGGCGCACGGCATCTATTCTGCCAAAATCAACGGCCGCAAAGTGACCGATGCACTGTTCACACCGGATTACACTGCATATCACAAGTATTTGCAGGTGCAGGAATACGAAATCACCGGGCTACTGCAGGAGCGGAACGTCTGGTCGGTGGCTTTGGCCGATGGGTGGTACGGCGGCCGCGTCAGCGTCAATGGCGGCAGCGCGCAGTTCGGCGATATGCTGGGCATCTTGGGGGAAGTCACGATCAATTTTACTGACGGGACAACCGAAACGATCGGCACAGATGAACAATTTGTTTCCACGACCGGAAAATACGTCTACAGCGACATTTTCATCGGGGAGAAGCAGGATCTGCGGCTGGAGGCGGATGACTGGGAAACCAACTTCGACTGCAGTGGTGCGGAAAATGTGACGATTGCGGATTTTCCATTCGACAATCTTGTCCCACAAAAAGGCGATTACGTCAAAACCCAGGAAGAACTCGTGCCGATCGGAATCTGGAAGGAGGGGGATTCCCACATCATCGACTTCGGCCAGGTGATCGCCGGCCGCGTACGCTTGGAGATTTTTTTGGAGGCAGGGCAGGAAATCGTGCTGGAACACAGCGAGACACTGAACGAGGCTGGGCTTTTCTTCAACAACATCGTTGGCCGCAACAAAGACCAGCGCGATGTCTACATCGGCCGGGGCCAAAAAGAAATGCTGGAACCGGATTTCACTTTCCACGGATTCCGCTACGTCCGCTTGAGCGGCTTCGACGGGACTTTGGAAAAAGCGGACGTGAAAGCCATCGTCCTGCATACGGACATGAAGAAGACGGGCAGTTTCCGGACAGACAATCCGAAGGTGAACCAACTGCTGCACAACATCAAGTGGAGCCAGAAGGGCAATATGCTGTCGATCCCGACCGATTGCCCGCAACGGGAACGGGTGGGCTGGACAGGTGACATGCAGGTGTTTGCACCGACAGCGACTTTCTTCATGGATGTCGAGGATTTCATCGGACGCTGGTTGGACAATGTCCGGGTTGAACAGACTGCCGATGGGGAAGTGCTGGATTATTCGCCGGCGCCGAGCGATTATTTCAACCTGCCGTCCTTGACCGGTACGCTATCCTCCGCCGGCTGGGGCGATGCGATCATAATGGTGCCCTGGACGCTTTACCAGCGCTACGGAAACACAAAAATACTGGCCGAAAACTATGCGGCCATGGTCAAATGGTACGCATTCAGCAAGCGAAGTGCGGCCGGCGACAAGGAGGGGAACGCACGTTATCTTTGGGACACCAAATTCCATTACGGGGATTGGATGTTCCCGAGTTATATGATTGGACCCGATTTCAAAGGGCCAATCGCGACTTCGGAAGCGACGAAGGACATTTTCGGCACGGCATTTCTGGCGCATTCAAGCGCGCTGTTGGCGGAAATAGCCGACATACTGGGAAATGCGACCGAAGCTGAGGAGTACCGCAATTATGCGCAAGCGGTCAAGCGCGCCTTCGAAGAGGCCTACTGGCAAAATGGCCGGTTGACCAGCGACCTGCAAGGCTGCTACGTGATTGCGGTCGCGTTTGGGCTCTTGAGCGGAACTGCCGAGCAGCAGGCTGTCAAGCGGCTGGCGGAACTGATCGAAGCGAACGGCAAGCGTCTGGACACCGGCTTCCTGGCGGTTCCTTACCTGCTGGATGTGTTGGTGGACAAAGGTTATGACGAACTGGCCAAGCAGGTGTTCCTGCAGGAAGCGTGCCCGTCCTGGCTGTACGAGGTGAATCATGGTGCCACAACCATCTGGGAATCATGGGCAGGAATCCAGCCCGACGGAAAAGTCGGCGACCTCTCTTTCAACCATTACGCATTCGGCTGCGTAGGCGACTGGATGGTCCGGAAAATCGCCGGACTGCAAGTCAAAGAACCGGGATTCAAGGAGTTTTATATCATGCCGAATCCAGATTTGGGCATCGCGGCTTTTGAACTCAGCTACAGTTCCGCCCACGGACTGATCGAAATCGCTCTGGCGGAAGGGAAACTGACGGTCACGGTTCCCGAAACCACCATGGCATACATCAAGCTTCCAAACGAAACGACAGAGACAGCGGTGGGTGCCGGAACGCACGCATTCGATCTGCGTCCGTCAGCTGATGCATCCGCGGTTGAGCCGGCAGCGATCGGCTGACGCAAGCGATTATCCGTTTTCCGCCCCGGACGCTAGGCGCGGATCGGGAGCGGGAACCATTTTGAAAGACGAAAGGGAAGAGAAGAATGAAAAAGACAAAACTGAAGGTCGGCATATTGAGCATGACTTTGCTGAACATGAGTGCATTGGTGATCACTAGCGCATTCGGGGCGATCATGGCGTCGTTTCCGGAAGAACCGATTTCGAAAATCCAGATGATCGGGACGATCCCCGGTCTGGGCTCAATGCTGATCACCTTGGTCGTCGGGGTCCTGGCGATGCGCATCCCCAAAAAGACCCTTGCCCTCATCGGCATCCTCTGCGTCGCTTTGGGCGGCTTGCTTCCGCTCGCTTTTCACACAACTGTAAACGCTTTACTCGTCTGCGCTCTGATCATGGGGATCGGCCTCGGCTTCATCGGGACAATCAATCCGATGCTGATTTCGATGTATTTCGAAGGCGAAGAGCGCGGTTCCTTGATGGGCATCGGCACGGCCATCAATTCGATCGGCCTGATGGTCATGATGATCATCGGCAGCACGCTCGGCGCCAAAAATTGGGAAAATACCTATCTTGTGTTCCTGCTCGCGCTGTTGATTTTCTTCGTCGTGATGCTGTTCCTGCCGTTGGATAAAGTCGAAACGAAATCGGATTACACCACCCATGCGCAAGGCCCGCAGGCGAAACCATCCTTGCTTGCCGTGATCAAGGACATGAACAAGTATGTGCTTTGGGTATCCCTGCTGGCTTTTGCGGTCTCATTCCTTTATACGATTTACCCAAGCAACCTATCGCTCGTTGTCGCAGAAAAGAATTTCGGCGGCACAGCCATCACCGGGCTCGTCAACGCGCTCGGTACGGTCGGCGGCCTCATCGCCGGCTTCACTATCAGCCGCATCAATCGCATCCTGAAGGACAAATCGATCGCCATCGGCTTTATCCTGCTGGCGCTGTCCTACCTGCTGGTCTGTTATGCGCAGAATTTTGTGATGATGGTGTTGGGCGCCGGTATATCCGGTATCGCGATGGCTATGATCTACTCGACCATCCCGTTCTATGTCTCCATCATCGCCAAACCATTCCAGATCGCGATCGCCATGTCCATCTTCCAATTCCTGAACGGGCTGGGAGGCATCATTTCCCCAATCGTGCTTGCCGGGTTGGGCGTTGCGTCCGGCCAGAGCGCCGTCCTCTTCGGAGCGATCTGCTGTTTCGTCATCGGAGTCGGCTTGATCGTCATCAATTTCGGTAAGAAAGCCTTGGCCAATCACTACGAACATCAAGCTGTTGTGGTGGATGCCGTATTGGAAGAAGCGCAAGCCTAGGCTGGCCGGAGGAATGCTCGCTGCGGGGCGGGACCCGCAGCTCCGGTGAAGCCGTGTGTCCCCGGAGGTAACACTGGAAGTGACGCACCACCTCCTGCGAGGGAAGCTTCTCCTGAGATAACCAGAATGAGCTATGTATCAACTCCGGCGAGGAGCGCTTCGCCGGAGGACAGCATTCTGCTCTGCATCCGTGCGAAATCAATGATATGCAAAAAACGATCGAAATTCCCTTCAATCGTTTTTTGTGTAGTTGTGTTTCCATAATCATGTCCGACCGACCGGAACCTATCTGGAGAAGCTAGCGAACATACCGTTTCAACGGATGTTCCGTTTCGCGTATTGCTGCGGCAATAATCCGCGCAATCTGATATGCGCCATCGTCATTGAAATGCGTATTGTCGGTCACACCCGCAGGATAGTTGGGATGCTTCCCAGCGGCAAGGTGCAGATGCAGTTTTTTTGTTTCATCCATGCCGAATTTCCCGTAGTAATCCTGCGTCAGGCGATAGACATCGATAACAGGAACGGCCAATCTCTCCCCCAAAGCAACCATTGCTGCAGGGTAGTCACCAAGTGTTTCCGGATTGAGTCGGCCATTCGGTAAATAATCCCGACGCGTCACTGAAGTAAGCAACAACGGATGAGCATTCTTCGTTCTCGCAACTTCCACAAACCGAGCGAGATTCTCTTGGTAATCACCGTAAGCCATCGTCCCGATCGGAGTGTCGATCTTCTGGTCGTTGTGCCCGAACTGTATAAGCAGGAAATCTCCCGGTCCGATTTCCTTAGCAATCTGATTGAGCCTTTTTTCGGTGATGAATGATTTGGTGGAGCGGCCGTTTTGGGCATAGTTGTGCACTTCGATTTCGGATGAGAGGAAGCAGGAAAACTTTTCCCCCCAGCCGGTCTCCGGCTTCGCTTCGCCGGATTTTTGCGCAGCCGTCGAATCGCCGGCGATGAACAATTTTTTCTTCATAGTTTGGTCTCCTTTATGCTTATGCTTTCATTGTAGAGAGGGCAGGCTTGACATACAAGACTGTATCCTCGACATTTTTTTACCGCAAGCAGAAATATTTTGCGAGCATAGTTCTCCATTTCGGCAAAAAAGTTGATATAATCTGCATAGCGCGCCAAGAAACGCGGCGCTGACAAGGTTTTTCGACTCCGGCAAAAACAGTCAATTGTCGGAAATCCGGTGATTGATTATGATTTAGTCATGAAAGCGGTTAACTAACATGCTTCAAAATTGAAGGAGGAAAAAAGATGCAGAAGAAAAAAATCTTTTCGGTGTTCGGAGTGGCGATGGCAGCTACCACTATCCTGGCGGCTTGCGGAAATAATGAGGAAGGGGAAACGGCCAGCGCGACGACGGACACGATTACAATCATGGCGCCTTTCATCGAAACGGATCCCCCAGAAGGAGAAAACAAAATCGTCGAAAAACTGGAGGAGCTGACCGGCAAGGAAATCGAAATCACCTGGGCGCCGAACACTTCCTATGAGGATAAGATGAACATCACCCTGGCTTCCGACAACATCCCGAAAGTCATGGTCATCCAGGGGAAATCGGGCGGCTTCATCAAATCTGCTGAGAACGGGGCATTCTGGGATCTGACCGATTACCTGAAGGACTATCCGAATCTCTCGCAAGCGAATCCGGATGTCCTGCGCAACTCTTCGGTGAACGGAAAAATCTACGGCATCTACCGGTCGCGTGATGGCATGCGGACCGCGGTGATGATCCGCAAAGACTGGCTGGAGAATCTGGGTTTGGAGTTGCCGGAAACGGTTGACGATCTCTACGCTATATCCCAAGCCTTCACGGAAAATGACCCGGACGGCAACGGTCAAGCAGATACATACGGTTTGATTGTGCCGCAATGGCCAGCCTCCATCAACACCAACAGCCCATACGATACCTTGGCAACTTGGTTCGGAGCCGGGAATGCTTGGATCGAAAAGGACGGAGAGTTGGAACCTTCCTTCATGCAGCCGGAATATTTGGAATCCATGCAATTTATGCGCAGCATGGTCGAAAATGGGTATGTGAATAAGGACTTTGCAACGCTGACTGCAGACAAATGGGATGAACCGTTCCTGAACGGCAAAGGCGGCATCATTGTGGATACCTATTCAAGAGCGGATTCCATCAGCAACAAAATGCGCCAGGCGAACCCTGATAGCGAAGATATCGTTGTCTTCACCGGCAATCTGGAGAACGCGGAGGGCGAACTGAATGCCCTGCCGACGGACGGTTATTCCGGCTTCTTGGCGATTCCGAAGACAAGCGTCAAGACCGAGGACGAGCTGAAGGAAGTGTTGTCGTTCCTGGATCAACTCAACGACGAAGAAGCGCAGATCCTATTGACGAACGGTCTTGAAGGCGTGAACTTCAATGTGGTCGACGGCATGGCGCAGGCGATCAAGGAAGATGCCGAAGCCGAAAAATACGCAAACTATGTGAAAAGCTATTCGCAGATCGGCATGAACGTGACCAAAGAGATCCTGTTCTACCGTGCCAAACCTGAAACGGACGAAATGACACAGAAATTCGAAAGACGCCTTTCCCTGATGGCAGCAGATCTGGAATCCGCAGTCTACAATCCGGCTTCCTCCTACATCACCGACACTTATGTCACTAAAGGGGCACAGCTGGATCAGATCATCAGCGATGCGCGCGTCAAATATGTAGCCGGCCAGATCGATGATCAAGGCTGGGCCGACAGCATCGAGCTTTGGAAGAACCAAGGCGGCCAAGATTTGATCGACGAAACGAACGAATTGCACAAAAACTAAATGATGATAGCGCCGGATTGCTTCCTCAGAAGCAGTCCGGCGCTGTTTTTTGGATAAATGAAAACCATGGGCTAGGCCCATGGTTCCGGAGAGCTTCCAGCGGTGTATTAAAAAATCCTCGCTAAGTGCTAGAATATATTTGGTTCGCCAACCAATATTCATGACTTAGGAGGATTCTTTATATGTCTCAAGACAAAAATAGTTTAGCACATACCACTTGGAATTGTAAGTATCACATAGTTTTTGCGCCCAAATACCGGAGGCAAGCAATCTACGGAAAGATAAAACAAGATATAGGAGTCATACTAAGGCAGTTATGCGAAAGAAAAGGTGTAGAAATAATCGAAGCCACTGCTTGTGTGGATCATATACACATGTTGGTAAGCATACCGCCCAAGATAAGTGTCTCATCGTTTGTCGGCTATCTAAAAGGTAAAAGTAGCCTCATGATATTTGATAGGCACTCCAACCTGAAATATCGCTATGGGAATCGCAAATTCTGGTGTACAGGATATTATGTCGATACAGTCGGGAGAAACAAGAAGGCAATTCAAGAATATATACGCAACCAAATTCAAGATGATATAGTCGCAGAACAATTAAGCCTATTAGAGTACACGGATCCATTTACAGGCGAAGAAGTTCGTAAGAGTAAAAAGAAAAAATAAGAGCCAGACCTTTAGGTCTAGCCCGTGGTAGTAGTACAATTGGCGAACCATTCAGAGCCCCTTTAGGGGTTGGTTAGTAACAAAGGCTTTCAGCCGCAGAGCAAACCACCCGTTCACACGCAATGTCATTAACTTAAGGGTATTGACAAATATTAGACAGTGGAACTGGGAGAGAAATTCTCTCATTTTCACTGTCTATTTTTTTCTGACAATCGAAGGCACGATGAAGCAAGGCAACTCCATGAAGAAAGTTGCCCTAAAACCTTTATTCCCGGATTATTATAACGTGGTTCAACAGGAAAATATCGATTTATCAAGTTTAAAATGATCCCCGTTATAATTTTATAGGGAATCCAAGTTAATATGTGTAACGATAAGATCTTCTGGATTTGTTCACCGGGGTCTTCCTTTTGGCCGCCCTATGTGGGCGGACGGGGACAAGATGCTTGGTAAGCAGCACACTCATTTGTTCGAAACTTTCTCTCCGTTGTTCGCGTGTTTCACTCATGAACGATCGTATGAAATAGGTTTTCACGATTCCGATAGCAATGCTGAGATTCTGCTTCATTTCATATTTATAACGCTCTTGGGGGATTGCTCTTGTTTCGCTCACTTCGATTAGATGAAGCATCGTCAGGTTGTACAACCAAACACTACAATAAATGTCCTGAAGGATAAGACGTTCCCGAATACCACTGAACTCCTCTAACTTCATCCGGTTTTTCAGTACGTTGTAGGCAGTTTCGATTCCCCATCTCAATCGGTACACTTCACTCAAGTCGTCGGATGAAAATTCTTCGGGTGTTAAATTTGTCAAAAGGACTTCGTCCTCCATCTCGCCACTGTCCTGCTTGTAAAGTGGGATTTTTACAAATCGCAAGGGATAAACTGTGCTCATCAAGGTAGCCCGGAAGATCCGGTCGTTCCGGTACTTGTTTGTCTGAGAACTGTTAAAAGTGACTTCAAAAGTTTGGTCTTGCCCGACAGACAGCTGGCTGGAATAACGCTTTAAGTTCTGGCGATCCATCCGCATCACAAATTTCTGCCCGTCCTGGATCAGTTGGTGGATTAAACGCATCGAGAAATAACCGCGATCAAACACGGTAATCGTCGGTTGCCGGATCGTTTCTTTCAATACGTGAAGATGTTGCGAAGCTGATTCACGCTCACTGCTCTTGTATGGACCGACAAATGTATCAATCGTCAATTTATTGATACAATCATATAGGAGAGAGACGGAAGCCATCACCGGATTGGCGGATGCCTTTGCATTAATTGCCACACCGTACTTCTTGGCATTTTCTTCCGTGGAAGGAAGGATAATGTCAGAACCGTCTATCGCAGTCACAATGTAGCCGTTCAGCTTGACCAATTGGTCATTGTTCTCTTCATAAATCATGGACATATAGTCAGTCATCATCAATCGGATGGCTTTGGGGTTATAGTTCATTCGGGCCTTATAAAAAGCGACGGTCGAAATGTTAAGGGGTTTCCCCTGGTCCTCGTAGAAATTTAAGAGTTCGCAAAATTGAGAGTTCCCCTTTTGTGCAAACATTTGAAGCATCAATGCGATAGGGGTCGTTTTCCTTTTTCGGGTAAAAGCATGTGGGTTCCCTTCGCGGATATCTTCCAGATAGATAATTTGGGCTTCCT
Organism: uncultured Trichococcus sp.; assembly: GCF_963675415.1. Classification (NCBI taxonomy): domain Bacteria; kingdom Bacillati; phylum Bacillota; class Bacilli; order Lactobacillales; family Carnobacteriaceae; genus Trichococcus; species uncultured Trichococcus sp. Next base: position 224,601 of record NZ_OY776221.1, on the reverse strand, counting down.
CAATATATTCCTGAAATGCCATCAGTTGGACCGTCATTTTTGAGCCCTCCTTTTAATGTGCTGACCATCCTACATTAAGTATAACGGGAAACCCGAAGGGTAGGAAAAGATTCCACTTCCTATCAAAAAAAGCGAGAATGCATTTTGCATTCTCGCTTTTTTTACAGATGTCAAGTTGCTTAAGTTAATGACATTGCGTTCACACGGGTGGTTTTGATTTGATTATCAAGTGAAAGCCTGTTCGGCCGGCCTGACGGAGGTCCTGATAGAAGTTGCTCTCCTCCGGCGAAGCCGTGTGTCACCGTAGGTAACCTCAGGTGGGAGGCCTGTCCTCCGGCCAAAATTGTTTCGCCGGAAGACAAGCCCGGAAAGCAAAGCCAACACCGACCAGGCAGTCACCCACCGGAGCTGCACAGCATTCATCTTTGCAACCGCATAATTTCCAAATCCAAAACAGTCTAGCCCTTTTTTGCAGCATCTACAGAAAACCCTTTACCTGTAGCCTTTTCTAAGGAGAAAAACAAAAAATGTCAATTGAGGGAAACCCAGTGCAACTATAAGATAAGAGCATAGACATGAAAACGTTTTAACGTTGGAAAGGACAAGGATATGACGGAATACAGACTGCTTTATGAGAATCCTTTGACGGGGCCGGAGCATCTCGCCGATTTCGTGAAGGAGGGAAATCCGGCGATCGCATTCGACGGAGAGGGTGTCATCCTCGCGAATGCGGATCCGGAAGAACTGGGCGATCATGCCCACTGGGTTTTGTGGCTGAATCGGGTTTTTCCGGCTGACATCAAGATCGAATGGGAATTTCAGCCTTTGCGGGAGCCGGGGCTGTGCATGCTGTTCTTCGACGCACTCGGCAGGGAAGGGCAACCGCTCTTCAGTCCGGAGCTGCAGGAACGCGATGGCTATTACCCGCAGTACCATTCAGGCGATATCAACGCCTACCACATCTCCTACTACAGGAGGAAATTCACCTCGGAGCGCTATTTCGAAACCTGAAACCTCCGGAAAAGCCATGGGTTCCATTTGGTTGCCCAAGGTGCGGATCCGCTCCCGGCGGTTGCTGACGCGATTGATTTCTACAAATTGACGGTCGAAAAGCGACAACAACTGATCACCTTCAGCATCAACGACCTCGTGTTGTTCCGCTGGGAAGATGACAGGAAGCTGGGCCCGGTCCTGCAGGAAGGCTGCATCGGCTTCAGGCAGATGGCGCCGATGATGGCTAAGTACCGCAACCTGAAAGTTTTCGGAATCGAGGAGGACGGCGCATGAACTGGGACAAGCTCTACAACGGTACGGAAAAAATCTATGACTGCCTGCGGTTGAACAGCGCAATTATACTGGGCATGCTGCTTGGGTTGGGCATCTTCGGCTTGGCGCCGAGTCTCCAAGCGGCACATCATGTGGCGAAAGTGGTCCACCGCCAGCAAGGTGTGAATTTCTACTCAAGCTTTTTTTCCTATTACCGCAAGCACTTCATTTCATCCAACAAAATTTTTCTGGCGATTGCAGTTTTCTACGGTTTGCCGATGTTGGCGGTCCAACAATTTTTCTTGCCGCATCTCGGAACCGCAGCACTGCTTGTATTCCTGGTGAGCCAAGGGGCGATGTTGGCGACGCTGAACACGCTGTTCGCGATGTATGAATTCTATGAACTTCCTGTCCGCAGCTATTTTCCTTCAGCATTGAAATTTTTGACCTATAATCCGTTCGGCTGCTTGTTGGCGCTCCTCTGGTTGGGCATCTGCAGCACGGTCACGTATCTGTTGCCCGGCTTATTGCCGTTCCTCAGCATCGGCGTGTGGGTCTACGGCAACATGGGGCTGTACCTGAAGTATTTTGAAGACAACGAAGAAAAAGTGAAAGGAGCACAACTGAAAAATGACACTGAAATGGCTTGATAAACAACCCGGAATTAAACGCGGAATCGACTGGGGAACCCCCTGGGAAAAGGGGGAATTGACAAAAGATGCAGTGCAATCCCGAGGCTTCTGGCTCGGCGGCACACCACTGCAGACAAAAGCACTGGCTTTTTGGCCGGACGGCAGCATCAAATGGACTGGACACGCAGGCGTCTTTGACGGGACGAGCACGCTGGCCGATTTGCAGAGTGGCGAGCAGCTTGCCGGCAATATCGCCGAGTCACGCTACAACGGCATTTACATCGATAATGGTTCCCTGAAGGCTTTCTTCCCGAAACACGGGGAAGGGAAGAACCTGCTGGACTGGGTGAAGATCGCCGGGGAATCAAAAGTTACCGATCTGCGGATCGAGGCGAAGTATGCGGAAGAAACGCTCTCTTCGAAAGTGACCGAATTGGTTCTGGAAGAAAATGGTCCGCTCAAAGCGGTCGTGAAGGTCCGCGGCTCCATCTGCGGGGACAACAAAGAGCTGCAGCAGTTCATCGTCCGGTTCCGTTTTTACCGTGAGGTCAACAGATTGGAGATCGTACACACCTTGATCGTGATCGATCCTGATCCGATTGAAGGCATCGGCATCGCCTACGAAACGGCATTGACCGGGGAACACTGGAACCGCCACGTGAAGTTCGTTGGCGAAAGCGGCGTCTATGCCGAACCGGGCCAATTGCTGATGTCCCGCCGTTTCTATGAAAATCATCCGCAATACGCCAAACAGACGGCCGGCGAAATTGTGCAGCTCAGCGAAGCGGACAATCCCATGCTGGCCCACGCCAAGGAAAACGCGGTCTGGAACAATTTTTGGCTGACCCAGCTCAACCACCGCTCCTATACACTGAAGAAACAGACTGAACCAGGCTATGCGCCGCTCCTGATCGGGGATGGCAGCCGTTCTCCCGGCAGCATCTATGCCGGCGGGGAAACAGGCGGCGTAGCCTGCAGCATCGAGAAATTCTGGGAAAAAGCGCCATCCGCGATCGAGGTCCGGGACTTGACTGGGCACCGCACCAAAATGATCGCTTGGCTTTGGAGTCCGGAAGCCGGTGAGATGGACTTTTCGCACTACTCGCCGCGCGACCACATGCTGAGCGCCTATGAAGGGATGGAGGAGATCCGTTCCACGGCAGTTGGCGTCGCCAACACGACCCGATTGTGGCTGGACATCTGCGCCGATCCGCTCAGCAATGCTGACCTGTATGAACTGGCTTTGGAAAACCGGAACCCGGCCCTGATTGTGGCTACTCCGGAAGACTACCACCTGACAAAAGTGTTCGGCTCTTTCAGCCTGCCGAACCGCACCGATCCGCAAACGGCCCGGCTTGAGGACCAGATGCTGGCGTTACGGAAATTCTACGTGAAGGAAGTCGACAGCCGCAGCTGGTACGGTTACTGGAACTACGGGGACGTCATGCACACCTACGACCGTTACCGCCATCAGTGGCGCTACGACCTGGGCGGCTATGCTTGGCAAAACACCGAGCTCGTGCCGAACATGTGGCTGTGGCTGGACTTCCTGCGCACAGGCGACCCGGAAGTGTTCCGTTTCGCCGAGGCAATGACGCGCCATACATCCGAGGTGGACCAGTACCATGCCGGGGAATACAAAGGCCTCGGATCCCGCCATAATGTGCTGCATTGGGGCTGCCAGTGCAAAGAAGTGCGCATTTCGATGGCTGGGCTGCACCGCTATTACTATTACCTGACGGCGGATGAGCGGATCGGCGAGATCATGGAACAGGTGAAGGACAATGAAACTTACGCCTTCGACGGCTTGGCGCCGATGCGCGAGTTCTACGAACGGACCGAGGAATGGGTACCGATCCGGGTCGGTCCGGATTGGTCGGCGCTTGTTTCCAACTGGTTCACGCAGTGGGAAAGGACAGGCGACAAAACCTACCTCGAAAAAATCAGAACCGGGATTGCCTGCATCAAAGCAACACCGGACCGGCTGCTTTCCGGTCCGACCTATCTCTTCAACCCTACAACGAAGGAACTCCAATACATGGGAACGGGCAATGCGGGCGGCTATCATATGGTCATTTCGTTCGGGGCTCCGCAAGTCTGGCTGGAATTGGCGCAGAACCTGGAAGATCCCGAGTGGAACAAGATGCTCGGTGAATTCGGATGGATGTACAGTCTCTCTCCCGAAGAAAAGCTGCAGGCATCCGATGGGAAGCTGCCGGAACCGCATTTTTCCTGGCCGATGTTCGGGACGACGATGATGGCTTACGGGGCAGTGGTCAGAAATGATAAAGCCATCGCCGACCGGGCTTGGGAAATCATTACGACGAATGGACTGTCCGGTGTACCGCTGCCGGTTGAAGAAACGCTGCAAAAAACAGACATCTGGAAGCCGGTAGATGAACTGCCTTGGATCTCAACCAATGTCGTGTCGCAGTGGTGTCTGAACACAATTTGTTGCTTGGAATGGATCGGCGGTCACCTGACCGACCGGAACTGAAGGAGGAAAAGGAATGGAATCAACAATCAAAGAAATACCGAAGAAAAAACAGATCAGTGCATTAAATCACATCAAACAGAATAAATGGCTCTATATTTTGACGATACCCGGCTTATTGTATTTCGCGATTTTCAAATATGCCCCGATGTATGGGCTCATCATCGCGTTCAAGGACTACGTGCCTTTCCTCGGAATCGCGGAAAGCAAGTGGGTCGGGTTGGAGAATTTCCAGGATTTCTTCGCCAACCCGGATTTTTTCCGGATCTTCTGGAATACGCTGGCCATCGCTTTTCTGAACATCCTGTTTGCGTTTCCCGCACCGATACTTTTGGCACTCCTGTTGAATGAAGTGCGGCTGAAAGTCTATCAGCGCGCGATCCAGACTTTCGTCTATGTGCCGCACTTTTTGTCATGGACAATCGTCGTCAGCTTATGGCATATCCTTTTTAACCTCGATCACGGCGCCATTACGGAAATCGTGCTGAGCCTGACAGGCCGGGAGATCGATTTCCTGACGGATCCCGCCTGGTTCCGCCCGATGATCATCCTCCAGTCAATCTGGAAGGAAATGGGTTGGGGTACAATCATCTATCTCGCCGCCCTAGCCGGGGTCGATCAGGAACAATATGAAGCGGCCATCATGGATGGCGCCGGAAGGTTTCGACGGGTTTGGCACATCACTTTGCCGGCGATCCGTTCCACGATTGTCATTATGTTGATCATGAAAGTCGGTTCGATACTTTCAACCGGATTCGATCAGTTCTACTTGATGACGAATCAGTTGAATCGACCGGTTGCGGATGTTTTTGATACCTACGTCTACATGATGGGGATCACGAACGGCGCCTACAGTTATTCGACGGCGGTCGGCCTGTTCAAGTCGGTCATCGGCATCATCCTCGTCTTCTCGACGAACCGATTGGCGAAAAAATTTGGCGAAAGCGGCCTGTATTGAGCCGCGTAAGGAGGAAAACACATGAAAAACATGCACAACACCAAGGGCGGGCGCATCTTCGACGTCCTGAACATAATTTTTTTGGGTCTGCTCGGGATTCTGATGATCATCCCATTCATCTACGTGGTCGCAGGATCCTTCGCCACCGAACACGAATTGTCCACGCGGGCATTCTTTCTCTGGCCGAATGCCTTCAGTCTGGAATCCTATAAGTATATTTTTTCGACGCCGGCGTTCATGCGCAGTCTGTTCGTCACGACCGGCGTGACGATCGTGGGAACGCTCGTGCAGCTATTCTTCACATTCACGTTTGCTTATCCACTCTCAAGAAGACATCTGAAAGGCAGAAATGTGCTTCTGAACCTAGTCATCTTCGCGATGCTGTTTTCCGGCGGGATGATCCCGACTTTCATCGTGGTGAAGAATCTGGGACTGATTGATTCCTATTGGGCTTTGATTCTGCCGATCGCCATCAACCCGTTCAACTTGATGATCATCAAGAATTTCTTCCAGGAGATGCCGATCGAGCTGGAGGAGTCCGCGAAGATGGACGGCTGCACCGAGTTGGGCATCCTTTGGAAAATCATGCTGCCGCTTTCGAAACCCGTCATCGCGACTTTCACTTTGTTCTATGCGGTCGGAATCTGGAACGATTTCATGAGCGGCCTGTTGTACATCAACGATTCCTCGAAATGGCCGATCCAATTGCTGCTGCGCCAGATTACGATGTCTTCGAGCGCCAGCAGTGCCTTGAGCAACTTGGACCCGAACTACATTCCGCCTGAACAGGGCATGAAATTCGCAGTCATCATCGTAGCGACTTTGCCGATTCTGATTTTTTATCCGTTCCTGCAGAAACATTTCGCAAAGGGCATGTTGGTGGGCTCCGTGAAGGGTTGAGCATCGCTTTTTTGAGTGTGTGAAAAAATTGATAGTGGCGCAGCCTTCGTTTCTGTTTTATGATGTTGGAGTATGAAGGAGACGCCTTTGACTAGGAGGATCTTATGAAACAGTACTATATTTGTTATCCGGAAGGTAAATTTAAAGCGCTAACATTCAGTTATGACGACGGGAAAAAGAGCGATCGCCGCTTGGTGGAAATCTTCGACCGTTACGGTATGAAGGGGACTTTTCACTTGAACGGCGGACTCTTTTCCGATCCGGAACGCATCCCAGACGAAGAAGTCGCGGCTCTATATGCCGGCCATGAGCTAGCTTGCCACACGTATACGCATCCGACCATCGCCCGTTGCCCATTGGATAAGGTGACGGAGGAAATACTGGAGGACCGCCGTGCGTTGGAAGCGTTGGTCCCGTATCCGGTGCAGGGCTTTTCCTACCCTAACGGTTCCTATACGGAGGCGATCAAGCGCTTGTTGCCGGCATTGGGGATCGAATACGGGCGCATCGTCGGCAGCAGCCATAACTTTTCGTTGCCGAATGATTGGTATGAGTGGCAGGCGACCTGTCACCATAACCATGATTTGCTGAAGCACGGCGAAACATTCATCGGCCTATCGAAGAAGCAGTATCTGCACCTGATGTATGTCTGGGGCCACAGCTACGAGTTCGACAATGATGGCAACTGGGATCTGATCGAGTCTTTCTGCAGAGCGACGGGAAACAGGACGGATATCTGGTACTGCACGAATATTGAATTCAAGATGTACATGTCCGCTGCCCGGCGGCTCGTCTTTTCCGTTTCCGGAGAAACTGTTCTGAATCCTTCCGATCAACCGATATGGGTAACCATCGATGGTGAAATCAAGAAACTTCATACTGGGCTAAATACACTAGCGTAAGGATGTTGCATGATGTTTTTTTTTAAGAAGGGCGGCTATCAACGCCGCCTACAAATACTCAGCCTATGGGTTGCGCTGCCGATTCTGTTGGTCGCGATCCTGCTGCATTTCTACCTGATCGAGCCGATCCAAAAAGCCTATCAGGATCAGCACACACAGCAAGTCGAAGGTGTCGTCGAGAACATCAATCAGCAGCTTTCCCAGCTGGAGGTGTCGTTGAGTGTCTGGGGCCAATCCTTTCAGGAACGCTACCAGACCGAGAACTACTCGCTGACCACCGATTACATGACGCTCAACCGGATATCCGAAGAATTGTTTTATTTGACGAACAGTTCGAACTACGTCAAGAACATCGGCGTCTATTCCTTCGGGGACCAGCCATTCGGGTTGGAAAGCGGAGGTACCTTTGAGTTCACGGATCAGGATGCCGAGAAATTCAGCAAAAAATACCGGATCGATAATGAGCAGGACTACCAGTGGAAATTCAACAGTGATGATGAGCTCTTATTTATCCAGAATATCGGTCATCTGGACCGGAACAATCCTTCAATCTACATGGTGGCGGTCATCGACCAGAAAAAGCTGCTGAATTTCTTCAATGACACCAAAATCGACTACAGCGCGACTGCGATTTCCTTCGACAAAGGACGTTTTTCCGCTGCCAGCGACAGCGCCATGATTAAATACTTGGCTAAGGAGAAGAAACAAAGCGGCTCCTGGATCGAAAGCCATGGCGGCGATCAATACAGCGTGACCGCTGTCCCGTCGGAACGTTTGAACCAGACCTGGATCTTTTATTCGATGGTCCCGATGGCTGCCATCACGCAGCCCGTCAGCAAATTCGCCAGTTCCTTGGTGGCGGCCAGTCTGATCCTGATCGTTGTGATGGTCTTTTTGAGCCAGTTCTTTGCTAAGAAGCAGTACCAACCGTTCGGAAGAACGATGCAGAAGCTGTTCGGCGACAACTGGGAGGGACAGGACGAACTGACCTTCCTGGCAGAGCGTTGGCAACAGATGACTGACGAACAGGGCGATTTGAAGAAAATCGCGGCGCGTTCATCGCTGACCGAGAAGCGGTCGATCGTCCGGCGCATCCTGGAGGGTTACTACGGCTATCTGCCGGAAGAAGAGCTCCAGCACCTGCTGCGCAAGAAACATTGGAATCTGGATTATGCCGGTTATCAGCTGTTCTTTATCCAGATCAACGGACCGATCCACACCGGCGACAAGCGGCGCGAAGACGAGTTCACGCTGTTTGCTTTGGATAATATCGTGAACGATGTGACCGGTCTGCATTTCGAAGACGGGGTCGTGATTCCGTTCGACGGCCTGACGATGTTGACCTTTGCCATGGTCCCGGACCAAAGCAAAGGGGATGACTATATCCAGCATCTGTTCGAACAAATCAATCGGGTCGCCGGGCGCTATGTGACGATCGTGGCGACGCCAATCACACATCAATTCCGTCAGATTCCGGAATTGGTGGAAAAGTTGCGCAAGAATACCGATTACCAGCATTTGAAACTGGAGAACCAACAACTGGCGTTCGAAACGGGGCGGATGTTGCCGCCGAAATACCCGATCAGCTGCGAACGCAATCTCATCACGGCGCTCAAGAGCTGTTATTTCGAGGAACTGCAGGAAAACATCGGCGTGTTCATCCGTCAGGTGACGGATGAGCAACCGCGCCAATTCGCCGTCCTCGTATCGGTTGAACGGCTCTATGACCATATCGAATTCCAACTGAACGAAAACGGCGTCCCCTCGAGCGACTATCTGTCGAAGGACGTCATACTCAAACGGATTCGGCGGATGCTGGACCCGGATGAAATCAGCCGCTTTCTTTTCGCGGATTTCCTCAAGCCGATCACACTGTTGTGGCAGGAAAAAATCTGCGACTCCGCAAATGAGCTGATCCAGGATGTCGCTTTGTACATGCAACGGGAATTCCAGAACGAGCAGATCTCTTTGGAGACGGTCGCGGACCAATTCAAGATCGATCCGGTCTATCTGAGCAAGGAGTTCAAGCGCATCAAAAAAGTCAATTTCATCGATTACCTGACCGACATCCGGATTGCAGAAGCGAAACGTTTATTGCTGGAAACGGATGAGCAGATCAATCTGATCGCGGAAGGCATCGGTTACAATCCAAGTTACTTCAATCGATTGTTCAAAAAAATAAATGGCATGACGCCTGGACAATTCCGCAAAGGCAGAATTTAGAAAAAGCGGCTTACACCGCTGGACATCAAATATAAGGCAAGTCGCATTTTTTGGGAACTTGCCTTTTCTTGTACCCAAAACTCAGAAAATTACGGAGGTTTAGACATGAAAGTTCTACTTGCCGGCGACTCCACAGTCGCCGCCTATAGCCAGGAATTTGCGCCCATGATGGGCTGGGGGGAAGCGTTGGCAGCACAGTTGGGAGATACGGCTGAGGTGATCAATTTCGCCAAGCCCGGCAGCACGACGCGGTCCTTCATGGATGATGGGCTGTTCGAGCAGTTGTTGGAAAAGGTCGATGAAGGGGCTTTGGTCCTGTTCCAATTCGGCCACAACGACCAGAATCCCGCCAACGGGGTTAAGCTGAACGAATATTATGTGCGGCTGCAACGGATGATTGTGGAAGTGAAGGCGAAGCAAGGACAGCCGATCCTATGCACGCCGGTGGAGCGCCGGGTGGATGGGGACGGCAGGGCGGTGCAGACTTTAGCGGCCTTTCTGCCGATCTGCCGCAGGCTTGCGGAGGAAGCAGAGATCCCTTTGTTCGACCTGAACCGCTATACGTTTTATCTGTACGGGGAATACGGACTCGAAGGGGCGAAGCAATTGTTCATGTGGCTGGGCCGGGATGAGCAGTCGACTTATCCGATGGGCAGTAAGGATGACACCCATTTCCGGGAAAAAGGGGCGCATGAGATTGCGCGTTACGTGAAAATCCGGCTGCAGGAATTTTTGCGGCAAGGGCCTCTGTTCAAAAAGCATTATTATGGTGCCTGCATGTATCCGGAAGTCTGGAGCAGGGAAATTTTTGAACGGGATGTCGCGCACATGCAGGAAATCGGTATGAACTTTGCCCGTTTCGGGGAGTTCGCCTGGAAGACGCTCGAGCCGGAGGAAGGGCGCTTTGACCTGTCCCTGTTCGAATGTGCGCTGGAGACCTATCAGAGGCATGGCATCGCTGTCTGCCTGTGCATCCCGACCCCGACGCCGCCGCGCTGGTTCACGCGCAAATATCCGGATGCGCTCGTCAAAAATGCTGACGGAACGCTGATGGCGCACGGTTCGCGGCAGCATGTCTGCACGAACAACGCTGACTTCCGCCGCTACGCCTACCGGATGACGCGCAAGGTGGCCAGCTTGGCTGGCAAATATCCGAATGTCATCGGCATCCAGCTGGACAATGAGTTCAAATGCCATGTCGATATCTGCTATTGCGATAGCTGCAGGACGCGTTGGCACCAGCATCTGGAGGAAGCCTACGGAACGGTTGACAACTTGAACCAACAATGGGGCACGCAAGTCTGGAGCGAGGCTTATGATTGTTTCGAAGACGTCGTGCTGCCGACGCGGACACCGTTCCTGCACAACTCCTCCTTGATGAATGCCTTCCGCAAGTTCACCGCGTTGACGCTCAATGAATTTGCCCACGATCTGTGTCATTTCGTCCGGATGGAGACGGCTGTCCCGATCACACACAACTCGGCCTTCGGGTTCAACCTGATGAACGACCACTTGTTTGCGGATCTGGATGTCGCGGGTTTCGACACGTATCCATCCGCCGACAATTACCCGGCTTTTCTTCTGAACATCGACCGCTGGCGCAATGTGCGGAAGCACTGCAACGAAGCCTTGCTTTTGGAGACGACCACATCGCATACCGGCCATCTGGAGAACCATGTGACACCGCATCCGGCCGGTTTCATCACGGCTGAAATGTTCATCGGTTATGCCGGGAACCTGAAGTCGTTCAGCTATTGGCATTTCCGCAGCCATCGCCACGGGGTCGAACAGCCTCACAGCGCGGTCGTGACGGCTTGGGGAGAACCGGATCTGGGCTACGATGATGTCGTCCGGAGCGGCAAGTTGGCTCAGGAGATGCAGCCGCATCTTGTGGCGAGCGAGTACCGGAAGGCGAAGATTGCTTTCATGTATTCGGACCACGCCAAGCGCTTTTTCACGATTGATCACGGCGGCTGCCAGGATCACCGCGGGCTCGTCACGGATTACTACAGCTCGTTGATCAAAGCCGGCATCCGGCTCGAGGTGATCCAAGAGAACAGCGATTACACCGGGTACGAAGTCCTGATCGTACCTTTCGTCCGTTGGATCAGCTCGGCTGTGCTGGAGAAACTGCAGGCCTTCGTGGCGGCCGGCGGGAAACTGATCCTCGGGCCGATGACCGGCGACCGCACGGGTGAACTGGCCTGGCCTCAGCGGAACGGACTGGACCGGATCGGCGAGTGGCTGGGCCTTTCCGGGATCCGGCAGTTCTCGGTGAAAAATCTTGCTTATCCGGGAACTTATCAAGGCATGCAAGAAAACATGGACAGGCTGGTGACGGCTTTTCGCTGTCCGAAGGGTTGGCAGACATTGTTGGCAGGTCCGGAAGGCGAGACCTTGGCGGCGAAGCAGCAGTTGGCGAACGGCGAAATCATTTATCTGGGTGCGTTGCCGCAGAATTTGAACGCGAGCAGGCTCTGGAAAAATTTCATCGTTGATGAGATCAAACCTTACGAAACGGACAGTAGCCTGCTTTCTGTTGGTGAGGGCATCGTCAAATACCGGCGCGAAACAGCGGTTCAAGTGCAGCTCTATCTGACCAACATGGCACGGACGGAGGCGGAATTCACGCTGCTGCACGAGGCGAAGGATTTGCTGACTGGAAAGCTGTACGCTACTGGAACCCATGTACTCGACAGCTACGGTTATATTGTTCTGGCATTCCCGCAAGCTACGGAATCCGATCAATAATTGAATCTGGAACATCCTATTCCCAAAAAAATCGGCCGCGGAAAAATGATCCGGTCGATTTTTTTGGGAATATGTTCATAATTGCGGAACATATGCGAGGGAAAAAGCGGATATTTTTGGATGAAACCTCGCTGAAAACGAATCGGAACGGCTTTTAATCGAATTATTTGTTGCATATAGGGTTGAATCCGCATACAATGGGTGTGCAACTTTAGACAGTTTTTGTTCAACAACCGCCATTTTTTTCGGATTGATTGCTTGTTATTATTAGTTCATCAAATGAAAGCGATTCATAATTTCGAGAAGGTGGTAAAGCAATGGTGATAACAGAACAATTATTTGTGACGAAGGAATTGGTGGAGTCAAAAATCGATTTGCTGATCGAGAATCTGACTACAATCAAAGATGACAGCGGAGAGTTCCTTTTGGACTTCGACGGACTGAAAGTCGACGACAAGAGCTGGACAATCTGGAACTGGCCGCAAGGTGTCGGCTTGTACGGCATCTACAAAAATTACCGCAACACAAAAAATCCACGCTCATTAGCGGTTGTAGAAGAATGGTTCGAAGCACGGATGGCCGAGGGAGCTCCGCCGAAGAACGTGAACACGATGGCGCCGCTGCTGACGATGGCATATCTCTACGAAGACACAAAAGACACACGCTACGTTCCTTATCTCGAACAATGGGCCGAATGGGTCATGAAGGACATGCCGCGGACGGATGAAAACGGCCTGCAGCACGAAACCTACGGACCATCGAACACGAACCAATTGTGGGATGACACATTGATGATGACCGTATTGCCGCTCGCTAAAATCGGCGTTTTGCTGGACCGTCCCGAATACTTGGAAGAGGCGCGTTACCAGTTCCTGCTGCACATCAAATTCCTGATGGATAAAAAGACAGGCCTGTGGTACCACGGTTGGACTTTCGAAGGCAACCACAACTACGCCGAAGCGTTCTGGGCCCGCGGCAACTGCTGGTTGACGATCGCGATTCCGGAAATCATCGAGATTTTGGATTTGCGCGAAGGCGATGGGTTCCGCGCATTCTTGATCCAAACGCTGGAAGCGCAGGCAAAAGCGATTGCCGAACTTCAGAATGAATGCGGTTTATGGCACACGTTATTGGATGACCCGACATCGTATGTCGAATCTTCCGCGACAGCCGGTTTTGCTTACGGTTTGCTGAAAGCGGTTCATAAGCGTTATCTTCCACAGGAATACAAAGAAGTCGCCTACAAAGCGATCAATGGGTTATTGCAACAAATCGACGAAAAAGGCGAAGTGCAGAACGTATCGGTCGGAACCGGCATGGGCGATTGCCTGGAATTCTACAAGAACATCGATAAAACGGCGATGCCGTACGGACAATCATTGACAGTATTGTGTTTGACGGAACTGCTCGTTTCATACTGCTGATCATACAAACAAGGGAGAAAGATCATGAAGAAGAAACATTTATTATCAGTTGTTTTGATGTCCGTACTGGGCACCGGCGTTCTCGCCGGCTGCGGTAACTCCGATGCGTCGGACGAAGATGCCATCGTTTTGCGATACGCCTACGCCAGCAACAGCCAACCGGTCATCGATTCGATGAAGGAATTCGGCCGCTTGGTTGAAGAAAAAACGGATGGCGAAGTACAAATCGAGTATTTCCCGGATGGGCAGCTCGGTGGTGAGATAGAACTGATCGAACTGACGCAAACCGGCGGAATCGACTTCACAAAAGTCAGCGGTTCCGCATTGGAAAGTTTCTCGAAAGATTACTCGATTTTCGGAGTGCCTTACATCTTCGACAGTGAGGAGCATTTCTACTCGGTCATGGAAGATCCGGAAATCATGGACGACATCTACAACTCGACAGCAGAACTTGGCTTTGTCGGCCTGACCTATTACGATTCCGGCCAGCGCAGTTTCTACATGACGGATGGTCCGATCAATACGCCGGAAGATCTGAAGGGCAAAAAAATCCGGGTCATGCAGAGTGAAACGGCGATCAAGATGGTCGAATTGCTGGGCGGTTCGGCTGTTCCGATGGGAAGTAATGAAGTCTATACGTCCTTGCAATCCAATCTGATCGATGGTGCGGAAAACAACGAGTTTGTTTTGTTCACGGCCGGCCATGGCGGAGTTGCGAAGTACTATTCCTATGATGCACATACGCGTGTTCCCGATGTCGTGATCATGAACGACACTGTGCAAGAGCGCCTGAGCGATGAACAATACGAAGCCGTTTTGGAAGCCGCTAAAGAATCGACGGATTACGAGAAGAGCGTCTTTAAGGAAGCGGTCGAGAAAGAGAAAGAGACCGCTGTGGCAGAATACGGCATCATTTTCAACGATGTGGACATCGCACCGTTCCAAGCAGCAGTAGAACCGTTGCATGAACAATTCAAAAATAACGCAACCTACAGCGAATTGTACGCCATGATTCGCGCGCACGCTGATGCAGAGTAAGGGGAGAGTACTATGGAAAAAATAAGAACGTTTTTAGATAAGACGTTGGAGATCCTTTGTTCGGCGGTTTTCGTCGTGATGATCCTGACGACGCTTTACCAAGTTTTCATGAGAACAGTCATGAACAATCCGAATACAGTGACGGAAGAATTTGTCCGCTTCAGCTTGGTTTGGTTGTCGATGTTGGCGATGGCTTACGTAGTCGGCAAACGCAGCCACTTGGCGGTGACGTTGTTGAGCGATAACCTGAGCGGATCGAACAAGCGCTTGCTGGAAGTCGTTGTACAAGCATTGTTTTTGGTTTTTGCGGCTCTGATCATGGTCTATGGCGGTTGGAAAGCCGTATCCGTGACAACAGGCCAGATTTCTCCTTCGTTGTCTTTATCGATGGGCTATGTCTATCTGTCCGTTCCGGTCTCCGGATTCATCATGTTTGTCTATAGTCTGCTGAACCTGATGCAAAGAAAAGTCGCGATCGAAAATGTTGATGAAAGCGGGGAAATTTAAGATGGCTTTACAGGCAGGTTTGATATTATTCGTCGTTTTTCTGATCTTGTTGATAGTGGGGATGCCGATTGCGATCAGCATCGCGGTCTCCTCGATCGCAACGTTGCTGTTGGTTGTCCCTTTTGATATAGCTGTATTCACTTCCGCGCAAAAAATGGTCTCCAGTCTGAACAGTTTCTCGCTCGTCGCCATTCCGTTTTTCGTGCTTTCGGGGATCATCATGAATAATGGTGGGATTGCCGAGAAGCTGGTCAACTTCGCGATGCTGTTCGTAGGGCGCATTCCAGGCGGCTTGGCCCATACGAACGTATTGGGAAATGCTTTATTCGGCTCCATGTCCAGTTCCGCGATTGCGGCTTCGACCGCTATCGGTGGGGTGTTGATTCCCCAACAGATCAAAGCAGGTTATGACCGCAAATTCGCGACAGCGGTGAACATCGCGTCCGCTCCTACCGGGATGGTCATCCCGCCGAGCACCGCCTTCATCATGTTCTCGTTGGTTGCAGGTGGCGCATCCATCTCCTCTCTATTCTTGGGAGGGTACCTGGTAGGGGCGCTGTGGAGTCTGGCGATCATGCTTGTTGCTTACATCCATGCCAAGAAAAATAACTACCCAACGATGAAAGCTTCCGAAATGGGTTCAGCTTTCAAGATTCTCAAGGAAGCGATTCCGAGCGTCATGTTGATCGTCATCATCATCGGCGGCATCCTGACCGGTATCTTCACGGCGATCGAAGCTTCGGCAATCGCGGTTGCCTACTCGTTGTTGATCGCGATGTTCTTCTACAAGACAGTCACAGTCAAAGACATCTTCCCGATGCTGAAGGAAGCGGTGCTGACGACCGGTACGATCACGTTCCTGTTGGCGACTTCCTCGATGATGTCCTTCGCGATGGCCTTCACAGGCATCCCGCAAGCGATCAGCGCAGCGATATTGGGCTTGACTACGAACAAAATCATTATCCTGTTGTTGGTCAATATCGTGTTGCTGATCGTCGGCATGTTCATGGACGTAGGTCCGGCCATCCTGATCTTCACACCGATCTTCCTGCCGGTCGTTCGCAGCATCGGTGTCGATCCTGTCCACTTCGGCTTGTTCGCGATCATGAACTTGTGCGTCGGCTCGATCACACCGCCAGTCGGAACCGGGTTGTACGTTGGTGCCAGCGTCGGGGGCGTCAAAGCCGAGCAGATGATGAAGCCGCTCGTGCCGTTCTACTTGGCGATCCTGGCCGTGTTGCTGCTCATCACCTACTTCCCTGGATTGGTGATGTGGCTGCCGAACATGGCGGGGTAACAAAGTATGTTGAATATTACAATCCGCGGCCATGACCTATCCGGTGTCAAATCGGTAAAGGAACTGGCTGCACAAACCAAAAAGCAAGGTGTCCACAATCTGCAGTTGGCGTTGGGCATGTCCTTTCCGGACATGCCCTCCGGCGCCGCTAATCTGAACCCCGGCATGGGGGCAGCGATCAAAAGGGAACTGGCAAAAGAGGATGTGCAGGTCGGCATTCTGAGTTGCTACATCAATATGATCCACCCTGACTTGGAGATCCGCGAACAGCTGCTGCAGAAATTCGAAAGCTATGTGTGCCATGCCCGCCATTTCGGGGCAGCGATGGTCGCTTCCGAGACCGGCTGCGTGCTGCCGGAAATCCAATACACAGAAGACAATTTCACTGATGAAGCTTTCGCCGACATGGTAGGCGTCATCCGCCGCTTGGTCAAGGCCGGCGAAGAATCCGGCATGCTGGTGGGCATCGAGCCCGGCCTGAATCATCCGCTCTACAGTCTCGAGCGGGTCGAGCAGTTGCTGGCGGCGGTGCAGTCGGACTACCTGGGGATCATCCTTGATCCGTCGAATCTGATCACGAGCGGAGATTTCCAGGGTCAGGTCGCTTTGGTCGAACGGGCTTTTGAAAGCTTCGGCGACAAAATCGTGGCGGTCCATCTGAAGGACTTCAAAGTCGAAGACGACAAAATCATTCCGGTCAACCTCGGGGAAGGCCTGATCGATTACGCGGCGATTGCCGGAATCATTGCCAAGCACAAGCCACTTTCCTACGTCGTCCTCGAAGAAACGAAGGACGACCACATCGGGCAGGCGCTGCAGCTGTTGGAAGCAAGCGAAGCCAAACCATAATTTCATTTATATAATAGAAGAAACACGCAAGAATAGGTGAGGGGAATAGCCATGAATACAGATAAGCAACTAAAAAAGTCCTCAAACGTGAATACGATGGCTTCGGATCAGTACGAGGTCTATCACGTGAAGGATGTCATCAGCCAAGAGAAGACGCTCTACCACTACCATGACTATTATGAGGTGCATGCGACGTTGGCAGGCGAAGCCACATTCTATTTGGATGGCAAACAGTTCGATATCGAAGCGGGGACGATTCTCCTCATCCATTACAATGATCTGCACCGGATCGTCAAACAGAACACGGACTTTTGCGAACGCGTCTATATCTTTTTGACGCCGGAATTTCTGCAGGGCAGTTCCACGAAATGGACGAATCTGGAGGACTGTTTCAGCGGGGGCGGCGAACGCCGCAGCAAGGTCCTCAAGATCGATGCCGATCTGTTGCGGCAAAAACTTTCCTTCATCGACCATCAGCCGGATGCGTCGATCTACGGTTCGGACATCAAGTATGAGCAGAACTTGATCGATTATCTGCTGTTTCTGAATCAGTTGGTGCAATCGGAGGAGAACGAAGAGGAACCGAAAGTGATTGTGCAGAATGAACGGATCGAGCAGATGATCGACTACATTTCCGAGAACTTGAGCAATCCGTTGACGCTGGAGGAGATGGAAAAGAACTTCTTCGTAAGCAAATATTACATCACGCGCGAATTCAAGAAGCATACGGGCTTCACGTTCCATCAGTTCGTGATGAAGAAGAAGCTGCTTTACGCGAAGCAGCTGCTGAAGACCTACCAGAGTTCGAACCTCGTCTACAACCAATGCGGCTTCGCTTCGTACCCGCATTTCCTGAAGGCTTTCAAAAAAGAATTCAGCATGACGCCGAAAGAGTTTTTGGCAAAAAACAAAGAGAATCAAAAGATCCACTATGAGCATTTTGAAGCCTGAACTTGTTGGGCTGAGGTGCGGAAAGGAGGATGAATATGATCAAAAAAGCTTTCGCTATGAAAATTTATCCCGATCAGCACGAGGAGTACCGGAAACGCCATGACGAACTTTGGCCGGAAATGCGCGCGATGCTGAAAGAGCACGGTGCTCACCAGTATTCGATCTTCCTAAATCCAGAGACGAGCGAGCTGTTCGGCTATCTCGAGATCGAAGACGAAGAACGCTGGAAGGGGACAGCCGCCACTGACATCAACCAGAAATGGTGGCACTACATGGCCGACATCATGGAGACCAATCCGGATGACTCGCCGGTATCGAAAGAATTGGTGCAAGTATTTGAGTTATAAAAAAAGAAAATAGAAAGTGGGAGTCGGATGAAACGCGTATCTATTTTGAATCGTTTGGAAAAAACGGGGGTCGTAGCAGTCGTCCGCGGCGCCACGAAAGAAGAAGCATTGAAGTCTAGCCACGCGATCGTCGCGGGCGGGCTGAAGGGTATCGAACTGACATTCACGGTCCCGAACGCGGATGAAGTCATCCGCGAACTGGCGGCAGTCTATAAGGACCAACCTGAAATAGTGGTCGGAGCAGGGACGGTGTTGGATGCCATCACCGCCCGCCTGGCGATCTTGGCAGGCGCTGAGTTCATCGTCAGCCCGAATTTCGACAAGGAAACGGCAGAACTCTGTAATCTGTATCAAATCCCGTATCTGCCGGGCTGCATGACCATCACGGAAATGAAGGAAGCGCTGAAGAGCGGCGCCGACATCATCAAACTATTCCCGGGCAGCGCCTACGGTCCGAGCATCGTGCCGAGCTTCAAAGCGCCGATGCCGCACTTGAACTTGATGCCGACAGGCGGCGTCAGCTTGGCGAACATGCAGGAATGGTTCGATGCCGGCGTCATCGCGGTCGGTGTCGGCGGCAATCTGCTGGCACCCGCCGCGACCGGTGACTTCGATAAGGTGACCGAAGTGGCAAGGCAGTACGCCGATAAGTTTGCCGAGATCAAAGGGCGATAAAAGGACCATCATTCAAGCAATACGAAAAAAAAAACAAAGGGGATCATCACATGCAAAATATGGAAACACGTTATACACACAGTCCGGAGGATATCCGTCATTATTCGACAGAACAGCTGCGCAAGGAATTTCTGGTCGAGAAAGTGTTCGTACCGGGCGCAATCAGCCTGACGTACACACACAATGACCGCATGATCTTCGGCGGCGTCACTCCAACCGATAAAGCATTGGAGATCGTCCTGGACAAAGAATTGGGCGTCGACTACTTCCTGGAGCGCCGCGAGATGGGCGTCATCAACATCGGCGGACCTGGCTTCATCGAAATCGACGGTGAAAAAGAAGAGATGAAAAAACAAGACGGTTACTACATCGGTAAAGAGACGCGCCAAGTCGTCTTCACTTCCGAGGATGCGGCGAATCCGGCCAAATTCTACATCAGCTCCGTGCCGGCGCACCACAAACACCCGAACGTGAAAATCAGCATCGACAACATCAAACCGATGGAAACCGGCGAGCCATTGACGCTGAACCAACGCAAAATCTACCAATACATCCATCCGAACGTTTGCGAAAGCTGCCAACTGCAGATGGGCTACACGATTTTGGAGCCGGGCAGCGCTTGGAACACCATGCCGACCCACACGCACGAACGCAGAATGGAAGCCTATGTTTACTTTGATATGGAAAAAGACACACGCATTTTCCACATGATGGGCAAACCGGATGAAACGAAGCACTTGGTCATGGGAAATGAACAGGCTGCGATTTCACCAAGCTGGTCCATCCACTCCGGCGTAGGGACAAGCAACTACTCGTTCATCTGGGCGATGTGCGGCGAAAACATCACTTACACTGACATGGATATGGTTCCGATGGACCAATTAAAATAAACGAAAAAGAAAGAGGGATACACATGGACTTTAGTATGGATATGTTCCGTTTGGACGGAAAAGTGGCGCTCATCACGGGTGCTGTATATGGAATCGGCTTCGAAATCGCGAAATCATTGGCTGCGGCAGGCGCGACGATCGTTTTTAATAATTTGGATCAAAAATCGGTTGACGATGGGATCGCCAACTACAAAGCGGTTGGTATCGAAGCGCGCGGCTATGTCTGCGACGTGACGGACGAGCCGGGCGTGCAGGCAATGATCAAACAAATCAAAGAGGACGTCGGCTCCGTGGACATCCTGGTCAACAATGCCGGCATCATCAAACGCACACCGATGATCGAAATGGCCGTGGCGGACTTCCGCCAAGTCATCGACATCGACCTGACGGCACCATTCATCATGGCAAAAGCTGTGCTTCCGGACATGATCGAAAAAAGAAGTGGCAAGATCATCAACATCTGTTCGATGATGAGTGAGCTTGGCCGCGAAACCGTCAGCGCCTATGCTGCCGCTAAAGGCGGATTGAAGATGTTGACAAAGAACATCGCATCCGAATACGGCCAATACAACATCCAATGCAACGGCATCGGACCCGGCTACATCGCGACACCGCAAACAGCGCCACTAAGAGAGTTGCAAGAGAACGGCGAACGCCACCCGTTCGACCAATTCATCGTTGGCCGCACACCAGCCGAGCGTTGGGGCGAACCGGTCGACTTGGCTGGCCCATCAATCTTCCTTTCGTCAAGCGCATCGGACTTCGTCAATGGACACGTACTGTATGTTGACGGCGGAATCCTGGCTTACATCGGCAAACAACCTTAAGCGCATATATGTGGGCACCCCTGTTGTCAGGGGTGCTTTTTTGGGTTTGGTATCTGATGGAAAGGGCCGTTGCTTGGGCAAGGGGACGTACCTCCGGTGAGCGGTCTGTTGGCAGGAGGAGGGCACGATAGTAGAAGCCGCAACTCCGGCGAAGGTTGCCTCGCCGGAGGAGGATAAGAAAAACGGAAGCTGACCTCCGACGAGGGCTTCTTCACCGGAGGAGAATAAGTAAAATAGGACGTCTGCTCCAGTTGGGACCAATGCAGATGAAACTGATTTTCCGAATGAAATTTGCCTCCTTGAGAAAAAAATGTTACCGGGTTCGATTCACCGGCGAACGCCGGTTCAACGGTAACTTTCCGACCTGTTGGGAAATTTAAAAACAGCCCCAAACGTTGGATTAATAACGTTTGGGGCTGTTTATCTATACTGAAACTGATGTTTTTACGGAGCTATTTCAATTTCAATAGTTCTTCTTTTTTTGACCAAGGTTGGATATCAATTTCTAATGCTTGTGCTGCTGTAATGGCTTTATCCGGAATTTTGTTATCAATATCATTGGCGACCAAAATATAGCGAACTTGGTTCTTACTGGTTTTTCTTTTTTTATTCAGATCATCGTATATGAAGCCTTCTTTTGTAACGTCCCCGAATGATAGATTGTTGATGAACTGTATTAATATTTCAGGCCGGGATTTTGTAGGCCCGAGACTGTAATCTATTTGATGTTCTAGCCCAGAATCACCAGTCATTTTGATATCAAAATTCCCGCCTAATTCATTGTCGAATAAATACTGTTTGGCTTCTTCGTTGAACAGGCTGATGATGTTCGGTTTTGAAAGGAGAACCATATCATAGATGCGCAAAATTGCTTGAACAAGATTATGTTTTTTTAAAGGAAAATCTTTTATGGTTGCTTCAACGTATAAAATGTCATCGTCCAACTGGATTCCGAAGTTGGATAAGGTATTATGAATTAATTTTTGACGCGTATTAGTCTTGATGTCCAAACCATACATTGCAAGTTCATTGAAGGTATTTCCATCATCAGAAATTCGGATCGTGTTGTTTGCTTTCAATTCAATGTATAATCTGATTCGATCATTTAAGTGGTTAACAAAAGGAGTGACAATCTCATCAGCGTTTTCCAGTTGTTTGATTGAATATTTGTTTTTGAACCAGTCCACGTAATCACTGATCAACTGTTGGGATGTGTTGGGCATATTGTCCGACTCCTTTCATTTTCTATGTCAATGGTAGTGTTGTATTTTTTATATCAACGTTATTATATAATAGAAATGCAACTAAACTGTCATGCAGTTCATTTATGATTTCTTCGTCACTAATTTTATTTAGTGGTTCAACCTGGGTGCCATTATAATGATCTTCATCAAAAATATGGACGTGAGGCGTATCTATGTCAATTCCATTCAAACCTACATGCGGGGGCCCTGTCATATCAAGCCTTACCATTAATCCATGTCTTTTTGAACGCATAAGGTAGGTGAGATTGTCGATATTTAAATGGCCTTTTCGATTGATAAGCATATCGAATTTCTCGTTTACTAATTCTGGGCTCTTTAAATGATGGTGATTTTGACTACCGATATGAGGGAATTCCAATATCTGTTTTTCCAGTATCTTAAGACAATTAAACAACTCGTTGAAAAGGGCCTGTTCCAAATTCCAGTCATCTCCATCTTGTCAGTGACAATTCGTATTTTTGTGATGAAATGTAAGAGTACTATCAGCTTCAACGTAAATTTCACTATCATAAGCGATTCTTAAGCAAACAAACCCTGAAAAATACTATTCTTCGTTGCTGTTTGTGGCAAGATAAACGTACATACAATTGCAGCGCAAAAGTACATAGCTCCGCAAGCAGCTTAGGGTAAAATAAAAAGCCATTGCGGGCGTCCTGAAATTCCTCTAAAGTTATAGTTCCGACACTGTAACTGGAGGTAAGAAAGGGAATGCTCGCAATGACCGATATTAATACTATCAGAAATCTACGAAACAATCACGATAAATCTATTCAACACATAGCTGACGAATTGGAAATCAACTGGCGCACCGCAAAAAAGTATGCAGATGAGGATCTTTTACCTGAGCCGAAGGTCCGAAAGAAAACGGGCATGATGTATGTGGAACACTGGGGAGGCATCGTTGCTCTCTGGCTTTCTGAAGATTCTAAGCTCCCGAAGAAGAAGCGTAGGACCGTTGACTTTATGACTAAAGAATTGAAGAACCAGGGGTTCCCCGGTTCGTATCGCACGGTTTGTGATTTCGTTAGGGACTGGAAAGCCACTCACTACGTTGAAGCCAATGAAGATCAGGGCTTTGAGCGTTTGGAACATCCTCCGGCGGAAGCGCAGCTGGATTTTGGCACCATGGAGGTCTGCCATGAAGGAGCCTTTAAGGATATCAAAGCACTCGTGATGTCTTTTCCTTATAGTAACGGCGGATTTGCGGTGGCATTACCAGCGGAGAATCAAGAGTGTCTACTTGAAGGAATGAAGGAGCTATTCCGACAAGTTGGCGGCGTCCCACGAAAAATTCGCATTGATAATATGTCTACGGCAGTAACGCAAGTAAAGTCGAAGACGGAACCAGCAGTGTTAACGGATGGTTTCCTGCAGTTCGCTACGCATTATGGGTTTGAGACACAGGTGTGCAACCCTAGAAGCGGAAATGAAAAAGGCAGCGTAGAAAATAAAGTCGGCTATGTTCGCTACAACTTCTTTCCGGCCACTCCAATCATGAAGGACTTCGCAAGCTTTAATGAGGCATTGGCGGTTCAATTAGCGAAAGACAGGGAACGCGTTCATTATGAGAAACATGTACTTATCAGTGAACTCTGGCTTGAGGAAAAAACGGATCTTTTGGCATTGCCCGATGTCGCATATCCAGTCTTCAAGGAAATCGAAGTAAAAGCCAATAAGTACAACGAAATCAAGCTGGATGGCGAGCGAATCCATGTTCCTCGCGCCCGGAACCATTCCATCATCTACGGGCTGCTTCGCTTTGACTCCTATCAACTGGTTAGCACGGATGGTGAAATTATCGCTGAAGGCCCCCGGCCCTACATGATGAAGAAACGAGCGATTGACTGGCAAGCAATACTACTCGATTGGCGGCGCAAATTGCGTGCGATGCATTACTCTCGTTACTGGAAATATCTACCCGAACGCATCAAGCTCTATCTCAGCCATACCGATTGGAAAGAACAGGCAAAGCGTGTAGATCAGCTTCTCGTTTTTCTCGTCACCAACGATATGTTAGGTATTGATCAGAACTTCTACGACCTTATCGGTTCTTCGAAAGAAGCGGATGCCTATGATGTGGATTGGAATGACTATGATGCATTTCTCAAGTCATCTAATGGGGAGGCGGCGAGTTGATGGAAACCGATCGTTTAGAAGAGGTCTGTAAGCAGTTGCGGCTCTCTCATATTCCTAGAGTCATTGGAACGGAGGGCTTTGAAACCAAAGAAGATTGGTTGCTATTCCTGTTGGAGAATGAATTGAAGTGCCGGGAAGAACTAAAGACGGCTCGGCTCTTCAAACAGGCCAAATTCCCTGTACGCCGGACTTTAGACAACTACGACTGGCATGATCATATCACGCTGCCAAATCCGACCACAAAGGAAGAGTTAATCAGCCTCTCCTTTATCCGCCAAAAAGAAAACGCCGTTTTCGTGGGTACCCCAGGAACTGGTAAGACGCATTTAGCTTGTGCTCTTGGCCAAATGGCCACGCATGCTGGTGTTGAAACACGCTTCTGGCGAGTCTCTGAATTGGTGGGAGAATTGGAACGCCAATGGAAGAACAACACGTTGGAGATCTTCAAGCACCGCTTTGACAAGGTGAAGTTGGTTATCCTAGATGAGATGGGCTATGTGCCGTTCACTAAGGAAGGTGCCGAGTTACTCTTCCAGCTGATCAGTGATTGGTATGAAACGAAAAGTATCATCATCACCAGTAATTTGGAGTTCAGCCAATGGAATAAGGTGTTTATCGATACACGTTTGACGGCGGCATTGGTGGACCGCTTGATTCATCACGCACACATTTTAAGCTTCACCGGAGAGAGCTTCCGGCTCAAAAACGCTCTATCAAGACCAAAATAATCAGAGAAAAATTTCAGGCGCAAATGTGTGTACTTTTTCTTTGCAATATTGTGTAGGAATGTCTTGCAAAACACAGTTGCAATCATTCATTACGACAACTATATCATTTTCTTCTTCACTTGTCGTTGATGATAAATGAGTAAATCTACCTTTTTTATAGGCAAACATTTTACAAATCAGTTATTTACTTCACTATTATTAAAATACGGATATACCTGCAAAACACGTTAGATCGGATTATCATTTGGATTGAATAATGTTATGGGATAAATTTGAATGTTCCCTCCCACAAATAAGCAGATCTAAAGGATTAAAACAGAGAAGCATAAGCGATTTGAAAGGAGCATAAGCATGCTAAAAAACAAATTGGGGATCACGAATCAAGTTGAGTTGGCGAAAGCAGAAGAACGAATCAGTAAAGCTAACGCTAAACGTTTATATGGTTCTGGCGATATCAATAATCTGGAAATCGGTACATACAAAGGTTTGGCAGATATCCATAAATATTTGTTTGCTGATATTTACGATTTTACGGGGAAGACCCGTACCGTGAATATTTCGAAGGGAAACTTCAGACTTGCACCCGTCATGTACTTGGAAGTTTCTTTGAATTACATTGACAATATGCCACAAGCCACTATCGAGGAAATTGTAGCGAAATATGTTGAAATGAATATTGCGCACCCTTTTCGTGAAGGAAATGGACGCAGTGCACGCATCTGGTTGGATTTGATTCTGAAGAAAGAACTGGGGAAAGTCGTAGACTGGAACTTGATCGACAAAGATAATTATCTGTCTGCCATGGAACGCAGCCCCGTCAATGACTTGGAAATCAGATACTTGATCAGTAATGCCTTGACTACGTCAATTGATGATCGGGAAGTCTATATGAAAGGAATTGATGTCAGTTACTATTATGAGGGATATATGGAATATTCCACTTATGATCTGTAACCACGAAGAGAACAAAAAAATCAGTCGATGAATAATCGGGAAACAGCCGCAAACGATACTTAGATGACGTTTGTGGCTGTTTTGCATTGTGGATACAATGAGATTGCGGGTCCGTCGGCGCGCTTCGGCGATAGCTCGCTGAACTATGGTGCCGGATCCGAGAGGTATGATAAGATGATAGTACCGCGTTATTTCTGAACATTCGTATGCGACTATCGTTCAGGTAATCATGCTGTATGGAAATCACCCTGCTTTTTCCAACGATGGTGCAGCTCCGATGAGCACCGGCTCCCCGGAGAACAGCGGAACTCCTATCAGGGTTAGTTCTTCCACCCAAAATTGAAGTGTTAACCTCTCATACCAATGCAATTCAAATCCTGACAGAAAAGAGACATAAATATGAATGAAGCGAAACGAACGATTTATCTGATGGGCACCGTTATCCAGCTATGGATTCAACATCCCGATCCCGAAATAATTTTAGAAAATGCCGAAAACCGATTGCGGGACTATGAAAAACGTTTCAGTGCGAACGATAAAAATTCTGATCTGATGAAAATAAATACTCAGGCAGGGAAAGCACCAGTCACGGTCGATAAGGATTTGTTCGAACTGATCAAATTGGGCAAAATGCATAGCCTCCCGGATGACAGCGCCCTGAACATCACCATCGGGCCGCTGATCCAATTGTGGCGCATCGGTTTTGAAGATGCCCAGCGGCCTTCTGAGCAGGAAATAAAACAAAAGCTGAAATTGGTTCAGCCGGAAAGCATCATTCTCGATGAGGAAAACAACACTGTATATTTGGAAAAACCAGGCATGGCGATCGACTTGGGAGCTCTTGCGAAGGGATATTTCGCGGATAAGATTTTGGAGTATTTCGTTTCCGAAGGAGTCCGCGCCGCGCTCATCGATCTGGGCGGGAATGTCGTAACGTACGGGGAGGCACCCCAGCGCGAAGACGGCTATTGGCGGATCGGCATCCAGCATCCTATGCAACCCAGAGGGAAGTTTGTGCTGGCGCTGAAGTCCAAAAATCAATCCATCGTCACGTCAGGCATCTATGAGCGCACCTTTACAATGGACGGGAAAACCTATCACCACATTTTTGATAGCAGGACGGGATATCCTCTGGAAACCGATATTGCCAGCATCACGGTCGTTTCTGATAAATCGGTCGATGGCGAAATCTGGACCACCAGGCTTTTTGCCCAAAAGCCCGAGCAGGTGATCGCTTCTCTGAATAGTCTGGAAGGGTTCAGCGGAATCGTCATAACGAAAGACGGCACATTATTGTATTCCAAATCCTTATCCTCTCAAATCGTGATGTAGCGTATGCGCTTGAATCTCTTGAATGAACGTATCCGCAAATGCCTGAAGAGTAGGTGTTAATGTTTTTGTGGTTGAATAAGCGATAAAATATTCTATGGAAATGAGTTCATGCGAAACAGGATATAAGTTATACGCTAGGGTTGGTGATTCACTAACTAATCCTTCCGGCACAAAGGCGACGCCCGCATTCTTTTTTGCAAGTTCGGCCACTGTGTAGATGTTGGAACTCTCCAAAACAATCGTTGGTGTGAGCTTGTATCTTTGCAGCAAGCGATCGATTTGTCGGCGAATCGCAGAACCGCTGGTGGTAAGCACTAATTTTTGTTGGAGTAATTGGTCGATCGGGATGCTGCCCTTGGTCAACATGCACCTGTTGGGCTGGTACAATTCCGATGAGCTGGGAATAATGGCATAATAGGATTGATAACCGCAATCACGCGTGATCAGGGAAGGCGAAACCGATTCGGGATTTTGCCCGATATAGAAATCCAATTCCTGATTGATCACTCTTAATTCGTTTGTTTTCGGCAAATCTTCGTTGATCGATAGGGGTGTATCAGGATAGTCCCGCATAAATGTCGGCAAAGCCAACGGCAGAAGATACGTTGCCAAACTTGGCAATATGCCGATCCGGATGACCGGATTAAGGGTGTCCGTATAGTGTGCCAACTTCCTCTTCAGGAAATCGCCTTCTTCCTCGATCGTTTCCAGATATTGATAATAAATTTTTCCCGCATCGGTCAGTTGGAGATGCGGGCTTTTTCTGTTGATGATTTCTGTTCCGAGTTCCTTTTCGACTTTTTTGATTGTTTGGGTCAAGTAAGGTTGTGAAATGTATAAGTCTTTTGCGGCTTTGGTAAAGCTGCCGTGTTGCAGCAAAGCGTCGATATATTGGAGCGTATAGGGAGCGTTCATTTGGCCCATGCGGACACCTTCTTTTTCTTTGATGCTATCATTATAACAAATTACTTATGAGTCAATAATAAAATAAATATTTCACAAAATGGCATCCGTAATTTATGATAAGGTTATCAAAAGTTAATGAACAGCTGCGGGCGCATGCTCGTATAATCACAGGATGTGAAGTAGAAAGGAAGTATGACGATGAAACTTATTGGAATTGTTGGCACTAACTCAGATAAATCCACAAACCGGAAATTATTGCAGTTCATCCAAAAACATTTTGCGGATAAAGCTGAAATCGAAATCTGCGAAATCAAAGGGCTGCCGGCATTTAACGAGCCTGAGGACAAAACGGCGCCAGCCGGCATCCAAGAACTTGCGGATAAAATTGAGGCGGCTGACGGCGTCATCATCAGCACACCGGAATACGATCATTCGATTCCCGCGGCGTTGAAAAGTGTGCTTGAATGGCTATCATACAGTGTGAAGCCGTTCATCGACAAACCGGTCATGATTACCGGAGCTTCGCATGGTTCGTTGGGTTCATCCCGCGCCCAAGCGCATCTGCGTCAGATCCTGGATGCGCCGGAATTGAAGGCGCGTATCATGCCGAGCGCCGAATTCCTGCTTGGCCGTTCCTTGCAGGCGTTTGATGAAAAGGGAGATTTGGTTGATCCTGATAAAATAACGGAATTAGAGGAATGTTTTGAGGAATTTGTTCTGTTTGTCGAGATCACGAATGCTTTATTGAAGGAGCACACTGCTCGCAATGCCAAAAATAAAGATTTTTCATGGAAATAATTCGAACAATGATGGAGGGTAAAGCAAAATGAAATTTGTTGGGATAGTCGGTACAAATGCAGAATTTTCATACAACCGTCTGCTTTTGGAATTCATGAAAAGCCACTTTGACGAAGCGGCCGAAATTGAAGTATTGGAAATAAAAGATATGCCACTCTTTGATGAGTCAAACGATCAGACGGACAGTGAGCCAGTTCGGTTCATGCAACAAAAGGTGGAAGAAGCGGACGGCGTCATCATCGCCACGCCAGAACACAATCATTCAATCCCCTCAGCATTGAAAAGCGTGTTGGAGTGGTTATCTTATAAAGTCCATCCGTTTGATGGCAAACCGGTGATGATCATCGGCGCATCCTATGATGTGCAGGGATCTTCCCGCGCGCAATTGCACCTGCGTCAAATATTGGATGCGCCAGGTGTCAATGCTACGGTTATGCCGGGTAATGAATTCTTGCTGGGTCGTGCTCATGAAGCCTTCGATGAACATGGAAATCTAGTGAACAAGGGCACTATCGATTTCCTTGAAAGTTGTTTCAGAAAATTCATGCGCTTTACGGATGTCGCCAATATCTTGAATATTCCGGAAGATGTCACCTTCGAACCAGGGGAATATACCGTTACAGCCCCGGGGCACAATGGCGATCTGCCGATGGTCGTCACTTTATCAAGCGACCGCATTGAGTCGATCGAAATCGATTCTTCCGGCGAATCGGCAGGCATTGCCGATGTCGTCTTTACGCGCATCCCGCAAGAGATCGTCGAAGGGCAAACGCTGAATGTCGACATCATCTCGGGCGCTTCTGTGACAAGTCACGGGGTTATCGACGGCGTTGCAAAAGCGATCAAATTAGCCGGATCAAATCCGGATATCTTGAAGAAACGTCCGAAGGCAGCCGATCAACCAAAAGCGGAAGAAGTGGAACTGTCCACTGACGTGCTGGTGATTGGGGGCGGTGGAGCCGGACTTGGTGCTGCGGCAACAGCCCTTCAGGAAGGTAAAAAAGTCATTTTGCTTGAAAAATTCCCTGCCATCGGTGGGAATACCGTCCGTACAGGCGGACCATTGGGTGCGGCTAATCCTGAATGGCAAAATAAATTCGCGGCACTGCCCGGGGAAGACACCACGCTTAAGGCCATGCTGGCAATGGATGAGTCCGAGATCGATGAAGAGTATCTGGCAGACTTCCGTACGTTGAAGCAACAGATCCAGGACTATCTCAATGAAGTGGAAGGCAAAGATAAATACCTCTTTGATTCCACCATCTGGCATCGTATCCAGACTTATTTGGGCGGCAAGCGGACTGATCTGCAAGGGAATGTCATCTACGGCCAATACGATTTGGTGAAAACGATGACTGACAATGCGCCTGATGCAGTGAAATGGCTGGCAGAAATCGGCGTCGCATTCGATTGGGATAAAGTCGAAATGCCAGTAGGCATGATGTGGCGCCGTGGCCACAAACCGAAGGAAAACCAAGGTTATGCCTTCGTAGCGGCTCTCCAGAAATTTATCGAGCAAAATGGCGGCCAAATCATCACCGATACATCGGTGAAAGAATTGCTGGTTGAGGACGGGAAAGTGGTCGGGGTCATCGCACGCGGTCTTCGGAATAAAAAAGTGACCGTCCGTGCTGGTGGGGTTGTGCTGGCAACAGGTGGTTTTGGAGCCAACACCAAGATGTTGAAGCAGTACAACACCTACTGGAGCGAGATTGACGATGACATCAAGACTTCCAACTCACCAGCGATCACTGGAGACGGCATCAAGTTGGGCGAAAGTGTCGGTGCTGATCTGGTAGGCATGGGCTTCACCCAAATGATGCCAGTATCCGATCCGAACACAGGAGCGCTCTTCACAGGACTCCAAGTGCCACCTGCCAACTTTGTCATGGTGAACCAAGAAGGCAACCGCTTCGTCAACGAGTATGAAAGCCGTGATAAGCTGACCCAAGCGGCGATCGATAACGGTGGTCTGTTCTACTTGATCGCGGATGATGAGATCAAGAAGACTGCCATGAACACCAATCAAGCGAAGATCGATAAGGAAGTAGCAGCAGGCATCCTCTATCGTGCGGATACGCTTGAGGAACTGGCCGAACAATTGGGTATGGACCCGGAAGTGCTGGTAGATACCGTCGCGAAATACAACAGCTATGTGACGGCCGGAAAAGATCCGGAATTCGGCAAAAATGTCTTTGATCTGAAAGTGGAAGTTGCACCATTCTATGCAACCCCAAGAAAACCGGCCGTTCACCATACCATGGGCGGATTGCGGATCGATACGGAAGCCCGTGTCCTCGATAAAAATGGTGCGATCATCCCAGGCTTGTATGCGGCAGGCGAGGTCGCCGGTGGCATCCATGCCGGCAACCGATTGGGCGGGAATGCATTAGCGGACATTTTCACATACGGACGCATTGCAGGGAAAAACGCAGCTTATAAAAGCTGATTTTGTGAACCTTTGCCCGTTCGCATGTCATTGAAAAACTTAGGGCGAAGAGACAGGGGAACCTGTCTCTTCGCTTTTTTACTGGATACGAAGGAGACCGATACGCAACTGACATATGAATAACGGGGTAGAGGTCCTCTTCTCCGATGAAGGCTGCCTCGCCGGAGATGGACGGTAAAACGGGATCTGATCTCCGGCGAGGGTTGTTAGACCGGAGGAGACTTCGCCAGACAGTGCTGTTCTCCGGCAAGAACCTTCTCGCCGGAGAAAAATGAGCAAACCTGAAGATCCCCCGAATGCAAAAAAAACAAGCAGAAACGTTGATAAGATAACGTTTCTGCTTGTTTTTTGCGATTGAACCGTTT
Organism: uncultured Trichococcus sp.; assembly: GCF_963675415.1. Classification (NCBI taxonomy): domain Bacteria; kingdom Bacillati; phylum Bacillota; class Bacilli; order Lactobacillales; family Carnobacteriaceae; genus Trichococcus; species uncultured Trichococcus sp. Next base: position 192,737 of record NZ_OY776221.1, on the reverse strand, counting down.
TTCCTTATGCCAATTCGCGTGTTTCGCTGATCAGGAAGTGGGAACTGCTTGGCCCGTTGCCAATATTATGTTCCTGCAGTAAATCGCGATATAATTTTAGTTGAAAAGTACTGTGAAATCTATCCTTCAAGGCTCATTTTAGGCAGGAGGTCACTCTAGCGATCTATGACCCTTTATATCAAAAATGGCCACTGATTGTTTACTCTTGACTTGGAGTCAACTCCAAGTCCTATACTTGCATTAATCAAAATGATTCGACGACTATAGAATCAAGAGAAGAGGATATGAACATGGATGAACAACAAATTATTGAATTGTACCGCGCGGTAAATCAAGCGATGGTTGCAAAAGATATAGACAAACTGGATCGGATTCTTGCAGACGGCATGCATTTGGTCCATATGACGGGATATGACCAAACTAAAGACGAATGGTTTGCACAAATCAGCAGCGGACAGATGCGCTATTATTCAACCAAAGAAGAGAACATCAAGGATATCAAGATCGAGGGCAAAAAAGCGAGCTTCATCGGGCAAAGCAAAGTGGATGCGCGCATCTATGGTTCACGGCATACTTGGAGACTCCAGGTCAAAAATTTTTTTGAAAAGCGTAACGGGGAATGGATTATTGTTCGGCAAGAAGCTAGTACTTATTAGATCTTGTTGCACTTTGTACAATTTTAATGTTTATCCGCCTGCGATGATGATCAGCGATTTGTTGGTTGCGGTATTTCTTGCCCTGCCCACCCATATGAAAGAAGTGGAACATCTATAAGAAAAACACTTCCTGATTATCAGGAGGTGTTTTTCGCTTTATACCATGCGAAATCGGCGGGATTATACGGCACCTTTTTGAAATGAATTGTTTTGCAGAAATGTTTACGATTGACTTGGAGTGAACTTAAGGGTCTACACTAAGGATAGCGAGTATATGAAAAGGGGATTTTGACATGAAAATATTGATTTTAGGAGCCGCAGGACAAATTTCGAAGATGATAACCAAAAATTTATTGCAGGAAACCGATGCAGAATTGGTACTGTATGCCCGCAATGCGAACAGACGAATCGCCAACAGTGACCCAAGCCAAATCACAATCATCGACGGGGACTTCAACGATTCCGCTAAGTTGTTGGAAGTCATGGAAGGCGTGGAGATTGTTTATCTGAATGACATGAATTCTCCGGAAGCTACCCAAACGATTGTGGATGCCGCCAAAAAATCCGGCGTTGCCAAAATAATCGCGGCCACGATTCTTGGGATTTATGACGAAGTAATCGGCGAGTTCGGGAAATGGAATGCCAGAATGGTCGGCCGCACGGGAACAAACCGCCACAAAGAGTCGGCGAAAATCATTGAGGAATCCGGGATTGATTTTACATTGCTGCGCTTGACGTGGCTTTATAACCAGGAAGGCAACGAAAGATACACACTCAGCCAAAAAGGGGAACCTTTCATCGGCGCGCAAGTGACCCGCCAAGCAGTCGCGCGGCTGATCATGGACATCATCGGAAATCCGGCAGTCTATTCAAACAAAAGCCTCGGCGTCAGCGAACCCAATACAGATTTCCCGAAGCCATCGTTTTACTGAAAGTAGATATGAAGCTGTATCTCCGACGGGAGCCGCTTCGCCGGAGTTAGAAGGGAAAAATGGAATCTTATCTCCGATAAAAATCGCTTAACCGGAGGAGAAACCGAAAAACTGGGCTGTTCTCCGGCAAGAACCTTCTCGCCGGAGAAAAATGAGCAAACCCGAAAATCCGAAAGAAATAGTAAACTTTTCGGTTTTTCAGGTGCTTAAATTCTCCAAGAGTGAAGGAAGTTGGCCCTAATCATGGTATTATGGAAATATTAAGTAACGCAGGAGGCGATAAAGTGGTAAAAACAAATCCAGTATTGATTGTATTATTCGGCGCGACAGGTGATTTAGCCCAAAGAAAGTTATATCCTTCATTTTTCCGATTGTTCCGAAGCGGTGCGTTGGCAGAACGTTTCGCAGTGATCGGAACGGCAAGAAGAGAGTGGAGCGACGAGCATTTTCGGGATGTGGTTTCGGAATCGCTCCAATCATTCCAGCCGACAGAAGCGGAAAAAGCTGCCTTTTTAAGCCACTTTTATTATCGTGCGCATGATGTTTCCGATGTGGAGCATTACGTGCATCTCAAAGATTTGGCTGACAGATTGGATTCCCAATATAATTTGGAGCAGAACCGGATGTACTATCTGGCGATGGCACCGCAATTTTTTGGGCCGATTGTGACGCATCTGAAAGGACAGCAGATTGTGACGGACAAAGGCTTCAATCGCGTCGTCATCGAAAAGCCGTTCGGAATGGATTATGCATCAGCCGAGCAATTGAATGATCAAATCACCAAAGTGTTCCCGGAAGAGGATATTTTCAGGATCGACCACTATTTGGGCAAAGAGATGATCCAGAATATTTTGGCCGTCCGTTTGACGAATCCGTTCCTGGAATCCTCATGGAATCGTGATTACATCGAAAATGTTCAGATCACGTTTGCCGAGGAATTGGGTGTGGAAGAGCGCGGCGGTTACTATGACCACAGCGGCGCCTTAAAAGATATGGTGCAAAACCACATTCTGCAGGTGTTGTCCTTGTTGGCGATGGAACCTTTAGCTGCCGTATCCGACGCAAATATCCAAACAGCCAAGATCAAAGCGCTGAATGATGTGCGTGTCTATTCGCCGGAAGAAGTACGCGAAAACTTCGTGAGAGGGCAGTATGCGGCAGGCCGTTTGGGTGATGAGGGATTTGTTGCCTATCAAGAAGAGCCGAATGTCGCAAGCGACTCGAGGACGGAAACGTTTGTAGCCGGCAAATTCATGGTGGACAATCCGCGTTGGAACGGAGTGCCGTTTTATGTGCGCACCGGAAAACGCCTGACGGAAAAAGGAACGCGCGTCAATATCGTTTTTAAAAAGGTAGCTTTCAATCCATTTGATGCCGCGAAAGAAGTCCCGGCAAACGATCTGACCATCTATATCCAGCCAACTGAAGGTTTTGCTTTGACCATGAACCGGAAAGAAATCGGTCAAGGATTCAATACGCAGCCGATCAAATTGGAGTACCGCCACGACAGCGAAATGATGGAAAATACGCCAGAAGCTTATGAACGCCTGACCTATGATGTGATTTTGGGCGATGCAACCAACTTTGCGCGTTGGGAAGAAGTCGCACAATCCTGGAGAATCGTTGACGCAATCCGCGAAACGTGGGATAACGCCAATGAAGAAATTCCGAAGTATGCCGCAAGAACAATGGGACCAAAAGAAGCTTTTGATCTGTTGGAAAAAGAGAACCATGAATGGGCCTGGAGACCGGATGAATGGTACCGCGAACGCGGATTGCTGAAGGGGTAGATCCAATATTAATGTGGGGATGGCTCTCCTCCGGTGAAGAGCTGCTAGCCGGAGGAGAGTGAAGATACCGGGGCTGTTCTCCGGTGTGGACCGATCAACCGGAGAACAGCCTAATGAACAGGATCTCATCTCCGATTAAAGTCCTCCAACCGGAGAACAGCGAAAAAAGTAACAGAGGAGTGCTCACCAACCAGTTGAGCACTCCTTTTTGTGGTTTTCGGTAAGCTGATTTCTTTACTGATCAAAAAAGAAATGGTATTGTGTATTGAGAACGTTCATTCTAGAAAAGGATCACATTTTGAAAGGAGAAAGAATTTGGCCAGAAGTAAAGAATTCAATGAAGAAGAGGCTTTGGATAAAGCGATGGAAATCTTTTGGAAACAAGGATATGAAAAAACTTCGATACAGGATTTAGTGGATCAGATGGGGATCCATCGCAGGAGTTTATACGATACGTTTGGAGACAAACATTCTCTTTTTGTACAAACTTTGGAACGCTATGAATCGCTGATCGCTGCTCAAATCAGGAAACAGATAACAGAAGAGATGACCACTGTTGAATCCATCAGAAAAATATTTGAACTGGCAGTCTACTCTGATAATACCAATCCGAAGGGATGTTTAATGGTCAACACGGCAGTAGAATTATCCTTGCTTGACAATGAAATTTCTCAAAGAATAAAATCCGCCTTCAAGCATACTGAAAATTTGATAGCGGATCTATTGTCTAGGGGACAAGCAAGAGGGGAAGTTGCACGTTCATTTGACATCAATGAACTCGCACGTTACATCCATAATGCCCTTACTGGCGTCAGAGTATTAGTGAAAACGACGTCAGATCCGCAAGAGTTAGAGTCAACGATCGATTTGACGCTATCGATATTGAAAAATGAGCAATGATGATGGTGATTATGAATTTGGATTAAGGGACCAAATTTATCCGAGTCCAGAAAATTTGTAATCACCAATCAGCTATTTTTTTTGGCTCTTTTGGGAATGGTCGATCCCGAATGGAGTCAGCGCCAGTATGAAAAATAAAGGAGATGTTGATATGAAAGCAGTCCAAATCAAAAAATACTCAAAAAAAATCGAAACAGAAGTTGTAGAAATTCCTATTCCGGAGATCAGTGATCACGAAGTTTTAGTGAAAGTAAAGGTAGCGGCTGTCAATCATTTGGAAATCCTGAACATCACAGGAAGTGTCAAATTAATTCAAGATTACGATATGCCTTTAACAATCGGCAATGAGTTGACCGGTGTCATTTCTGAGGTCGGAAAACTTGTTTCAGGATTCAAGAAAGGCGATGCGGTCTATACGCGACTTCCGTTGGACAAAATTGGCGCTTTTGCTGAATATGTCGCGGTGGATGCCAAAGCGATATCGCATCTGCCCAAGAATCTCGACTTTGTTACAGGGGCAGCGGCTCCTTTAACGGGCCTGACAGCGTATCAAGGACTGCATGAAGAACTGAATGCTAAAGCTGGGCAAACAGTCTTTATTCCAGGCGGATCAGGCAGTTTCGGGCAAATGGCTGTTCCCATAGCTAAAGCCATGGGACTGAAGGTCATTGTCTCGGGAAATCCCTCTTCACGCGAACAAATACTCGCTGCCGGCGCGACTCAATACATTGATTATACGAAAGAAAATTATTGGGAAATTTTAAAGGGAGTGGATTTTGTCATTGACACACTCGGGGCTGCTGAATTCGATCGGGAATTATCAATCATCAAACCTGGAGGAACACTGTTGAGCCTTCGAACAGGTCCAAATAGACAGTTTGGAAAAGATCATGGATTTCCGAAGTGGAAGCAACTGCTGTTCGCTCTTGCAGGGGCAAAATTTGATCGAAAAGCCAAGAAGCAGGGTGTGGCGTACCGTTTTATATTTGTCCGCTCCGATGGTTCGCAATTGGAAGAAATCTCAAAAATCATTGAAGAAAACAATATTATCCCGGCTGTCGATCCGACTGAATTTACGCTAGATCAAGTAAATGAAGCCTTGCATCTGGTAGCGAGTGGGCATCCAAAAGGGAAAGTTGTCATCAAGGTTTCCGATTGATTAAAACAGAAAGGAGGGCGTACAAGTATGCAAGAAAGTGAGACGTATATTCATGCTCCAAACAAAAGCATCCGAGCAACTAATGGAACAACGTATGTGTATCGGGAATTAGGGGAAAAATCAGGGATTCCCATTGTCTTCTTCACCCATTTATCAGCGAATCTCGATAACTGGGATCCAAGAATAATTGACGGCATCGCAAAACAGCATTGGGTGATTACGTTCGATAACAAAGGTGTAGGCCTATCCAGTGGACAAGTGCCGGGTACGATAAAAGAAATGGCCGAAGATGCGATAGCTTTTATCAAGGCACTGGGGTTTAGGAAGATCGATATTCTGTCCCTTTCGATGGGCGGGATGATCGCTCAAGAACTCCTGGAACTGGAACCAGACCTGGTTAGAAAAGTAATTTTGACCGGAACGGGTCCGCGGGGTGGACAAGGGATTGAAAATGTAACAAAAATTTCCAATCAGGATTTAGTGCGGGCTGTTTTCACCTTAACAGATGTAAAAACATACTTATTCTTTACCCGCACACCAAATGGCAAGAGAAAAGCAAAAGAATTCCTTGCAAGAATCAAGGAACGGAAACATAATCGAGACAAAATGATCAGCTTAAAGGGATACCGTGCACAACTAAAAGCAATCCATAAATGGGGGAAATCAACTCCAGCAGACCTGTCAAAAATAACCCAACCAACTCTTGTCGTTAACGGTGAAGCTGACCGAATGGTACCGACCGAGAACTCCTATGATCTGGTTCAACGCCTCCCTAACAGTAAACTTGTGATTTATAAAGATGCCGGGCATGGCGCAATCTTTCAATACCATGAAGAATTCACAAAAGAAGTGTTAGCATTCCTAAATAAGTAATCCTTGGGCTCTCCTCCGGTGAAGGGCTGCTGGCCGGAGGAGACCTGAGATGCCGGAGCTGTTCTCCGGTGTGGACCGGTTAACAGGAGAACAGCGAAACGAACAAGATCTCATCTCCTGCAAAGGCCCCTTCACCGGAGATCAACGTTCTGAAGTCAGCCAAACATTCTGAACTTTCCTGCTGCTGTTCCTTGACTTCACCTCTAGGTTAAGGAGTAAGGTTCTAATATGCCCATAACGGGTACCCGGTGGTATAATAAAAATGGACAAGCAGTTGTCAGATGCTATAAACCGTTTTTCGATTCTTTATTGATACTCCGGGTCAGAATGGAAAGGATGAAGATAATGGCAATCAAAGACAAAGTAGTAATCATCACGGGAGCTTCTTCAGGAATTGGCGAGGCGACAGCCCGACTGTTGGCAAGCAAAGGAGCCAAGTTGGTTTTGGGCGCGCGCAGAGAAGAGCATTTGCGGAAATTGGTTGATGAAATCGTCCAGGCTGGCGGGGAAGCTGTTTATCACGTTACGGACGTCACCAAAATCGAAGATAATAAAAAACTGGTTGATCTGGCAAAAGAAAAATTCGGCAAAGTGGATGTCCTCTTCCTGAATGCCGGCGTGATGCCGAACTCGGCGTTATCGAAGCTGAAAACGAAGGATTGGCATCTGATGGTGGACGTCAACATCAAAGGCGTGCTGAACGGGATCGAGGCGGTCCTTCCGGAATTCACGAAACAGAAATCCGGTCATGTGATCACTACATCTTCCGTTGCAGGCCTTAAAGCATATCCGGGCGGAGCGGTTTATGGCGCCACTAAATGGGCAGTCCGCGATTTGATGGAAGTGTTGCGCATGGAATCCGCGATGGAAGGCACCAACATCAGAACCGCGACGATCTATCCGGCCGCCATCAACACGGAATTGCTGGAAACCATCAGCGATGACAAGATGGCCAAAGACATGGGGATCATTTACAAACAATACGGCATCAGCCCGGATCGCGTAGCCAATGTGGTCGCATTTGCAATCGATCAGCCGGAGGATACGAACGTAAACGAATTTACTATCGGACCGACGATTCAACCTTGGTGATAAAAGTCAGTAACAGCAAGCCTTCTGCGCCCAACTGAAAGGGGTGCAGCGGGCTTGCTTTTTAGTTTTTTCTGAATGTTACCGGGGGAGCTCTCCTCAGGTGAAGGGATGTTTGGCAGGAGGAGAGCGTCGCTAACGAATCCGTCCTCCGACGAAAGGCTCTTCGCCGGAGCAGAGCGACGTGATCGGTACCTTAGCTCCTGCCACAACCGCTTAGCCGGAGGACAGCACCAAAACAGACAGCCACCTCCGGCCGGCACCCAAAATCCACACCCACCAAATCAACAAGAATGAAAGTAAGCGCAAAATATTTCACGAATTAATTGACAACCCATCACTATTCTTGTATATTTATTAAAAATATATGAAACTTTGATGAGATAAGTAGTAGGGAAAGAAACTTCAGAGAGTCTGCGAATGGTGAAAGCAGATGTTTCGGAACCGGCGAAAATGGTCTTTGAGTTATCACGTGTGAGGGAAACTTAGCAGGTGACGGGTACGCCCGATAGCGCGTGAAGGGATGACAGTCCCTTGCTGAGATAATCTTTTTGATTATGAACAAAGGTGGTAACGCGAGCATTCGCCCTTTCAATAGGGGGAGTGCTTTTTTTTATATATTTTTAATACATTTTTGGAGGGAATAATATGGAGCAATCATTTGTAAGGGAAATGACGTCAAAGCATCTAGTTATGCTTTCATTGGGCGGGGTAATAGGAACAGGAATCTTTTTGAGTTCGGGGTATTTGATTCAAACGACAGGTTCGATCGGAACCATCATTGCGTATCTGATTGGAGCATTTTTGGTGACGCTGGTCATGATGTGTTTGGGTGAATTGTCGGTCCACGAGCCTAGTACGAGTTCGTTCCACAACTACGCTTCAAAATATATCCATCCCGGAGCAGGTTTCGTGGTGGCGTGGCTGTATTGGTTGACGTGGACAGTTGCGTTGGGCTCGCAATTCATCACTTTGGCGATTTTGTCACAGCGCTGGTTTCCTGGCATACCCGCATGGATTTGGTGCATCTTTTATATCGGAATTATTTTACTTTCAAACATTATAGATGTGCGTTGGTTTTCCGTCAGCGAATTTTGGATGTCATTGATCAAAGTGCTCGCACTGGCAATTTTCCTTATCCTGGGTCTGGGTGGCATTTTCGGATTTATACCGATTCAGGGAAATGAATCAGCACCACTTTTCAGCCATTTGACGGAAAACGGTTGGTTTCCGAAAGGGGCAGGCTCCGTTTTCTTGGCGATCCTGTCGGCTAACTTCGCTTTTTCAGGTGCAGAACTGATCGGCGTAGCCGCTGGCGAAACGTCGGATCCCAAGAAAAATATCCCGAAAGCAATTCTGCAGACAATCGTAATTCTGGTGGTCCTTTTCATCGGGACGATTGTTGTGATCGGTGCGCTGCTTCCGGATTCTGCGGCTAATTTGGATGAAAGTCCGGTGACCGTCATTCTTAATTTGATGGGTATCCCATATGCCGCCGACATCATGAACCTGGTCCTGATTACAGTGGTCCTTTCCGGCGCAAACTCAGGAGTCTACGCCGCATCAAGAATGCTTTGGTCATTGGCAAATGCAGGCACATTGCCGAAACGCTTCGCCAAATTGTCAAAACGCGGGTTGCCGATCTATGGCTTGTTGCTGACCATCTTGGGCGGACTCCTTTCGCTATTTTCGAGCATCTATTCCGCGGACACCGTTTACCTAGCTTTGGTTTCCATTTCTGCATTCGCGGTCGTGGCTGTTTGGTTGAGCATCGCTTGGGCACAACTGAATTTCCGCAAACACTATCTGAAATTGGGGCATAAATTGGATGAATTGGATTATAAAACACCATTCTTTCCAATCGTTCCGTGGCTCGTCATTATCCTTTGCTCCGTGTCGATCATCGGCATCGCTTTTGATCCAAACCAACGGATTGCCTTGATCATCGGCATCCCATTCACGGTTTTGTGCTTCTTTTATTACCAATTATTTTTCAGCAAAAAAGCGTCCGCTGCATTTGAAAATCAAGAAGTAGGTGAGCTTTCCGATGAATTTTAAAGAGTGGCAAAAGAATCAAAAAGTAATCCTCATCGATGGCTCCATGTCCTTAGGGTTGGAGGAACAAGGATTGGACTTGAACGACGAGTTATGGACCGCAAAAGCATTGGTGAACGAACCGGAGAAAATCGAAAAAGTGCATCAGAACTATTACGATGCCGGGGCAAACATCGCCATCACATCGAGCTATCAAGCGACGGTAACCGGGTTTGAGCGTTTGGGCCATACAACCGAGGAAAGCCGAGCTTTGATCAAAAGAACCGTTGAACTTGCGAAACAGGCACAGACAAAAAGCCAAGGCACGCAAGAAAAATGGGTGGCCGCTTCTGTCGGACCATACGGAGCCTATTTGGCAGATGGTTCCGAATTCCGGGGCAATTATGGACTGTCGCAAAATGAATTGATTGATTTCCACCGCGAAAGATTAGAGTTGCTGCTGGATGCAGGGGCTGATTTATTGGCTATCGAAACCATTCCGGACCTAACGGAAATCCAGGCATTGACTGTATTGCTGGCCCAACATCCCAAGGCAACAGCTTGGCTGACGGTCACATTGAAAGATGCACACCATTTATGCGATGGAACCGATTTGCAGGTATTTCAACAATTGGTAGAGTCTTCCGAGCAGATCATTGCCTACGGCGTCAATTGCGTGCAGCCGGATTTAGTCTTGCCGACTTTGGAATATCTGAAAAAGAATGCGACAAAGTCATTGATCGCTTATCCAAATTCGGGAGCGATTTACGATCCTACCACAAAAGTATGGACCCACAGTCATGCAGTGGACGAAGTGTTTTCAAATGACGCATTGAAGTGGCATGAGTCAGGATGCAAGTGGATCGGCGGCTGTTGCTGCACATCCTCCAAGGAAATCAAACTGTTGAAGGAAACCTTCGCTGCTGTTCTTTAGTAGGTATCAGTTATTTATCGAAATCAGTAAAAATAAACCTATCACCCCACAAACAAGAGGATGATAGGTTTTTGTGTTTTACCGTTTGCTATCTCCGATCTCCGGCGAGGGGCGTTTCGCCGGAAATCGGGCGATCAGAATGTTGTTCACCTCCGGTTAGGGCTGGCTAATCGGAGGTGGGCAAGGAAAACGAACCCCAACTTCGACGAAAACAGCCTAACCGGAGAAGAGCAGGGCGGAATCATACCCGCAATTTTTCCTTCAAGGCATCGGTCAGAGTTTGAGAAAAATTGATGTTCCCTTCAGACGCCAAATCAGCCAACCACTCAGGTATGGTCACATTTTTTCTGATTGTTTTGGAATGGTACTTTCGTCTGTATGCGGCTAGATCGATTCCGATCAGTGCGACAGTTTTACTTGGATATTGTTTTTGAATGATGTCCACGGGTGTAGCAACGGGAAAATCCTTTTTATCCTCTAATTCGAGCCCTAATACTTCTTCAGACATCTCATAAGCTTCCTCGATAGTAGCGCCTTGCGTGATCGCTTCCGGTATATCAGGGAATTGAACAAGGATATACTTGCCGTCTTTTTCGAATGTAGCTGGATAGACTAATTTCATTTTCATCCTCTCCTTATCATCATTGGTTTGTAATTGTTGCTCCTTATGTGTATTGTGCGTATTTAATGCGCATATGTCAAATGGTGATAACATAATCAGGCACGAAGTCAGGTTTCAAAGTACAGAGCTTTCCAAACAGTCGGTTTATACCACAAAATAACCCCCTCCATAAATGCTATTTTGCCGGCATTTATGGAGGGGGTTCAATTAACTTTTAATTTTTCTTAATCAGCCGGCACAAATTGGCTCAGCGCTTCTTCTTGTTCCGCAAGTGTCCGTGTGTAGTAGCGGAAACCTTTGTCCAGTTGGCGGATTTCGTTCATTTCTTCCTCAGTCAATTCGAAATCGAAGATGTCGATGTTCTCTTTGATGTGCACCGGATTTGATGATTTAGGGAAAACAATGATGCCTTCCTGGATGTGCCAACGCAGGATGATCTGGGCATTCGTTTTTCCGTATTTTTCTGCCAACTTGGTGAATACGGGCTCCTCGATCAAGGCTGCATCGCCATGTCCCAGCGGATACCAGCTTTCGATGACTGTGTTATAAGGGGCGATCCGTTTCTTCAGATCATTTTGTTGATAGTAAGGGTGGCATTCGACTTGCAAAACAGATGGATTGATCGTTGCGGCAGTGAGTACTTCTTCCAAACGTTCGGATTCGAAATTGCTCAAGCCGATGCTCTTCACTTTGCCTTCAGCGACAGCTTTTTCCATATCTTTCCAAGCGCCCAGGTAATCCCCGAATTGTTGATGCAGCAGCAAGAGGTCGATGTAATCCGTCTGCAGACGCTCCAGCATTTTGTCGATGGCTTTTGCTGTTTTGCCTTCGCCGTATTCGCTTGGCCAAAGTTTCGTCGTGATCCAGATTTCCTCTCTCGGAATGCCGCTTTCTTTTACTGCTTGCCCGACACCGCGCTCATTTTGATAGGCATGCGCGGTATCGATGTGGCGATAGCCTAATTTGAAGGCTTCCAAACAAGCTTCTTTGGTCTTCTCGTCCCCAGGAATCTGGAAGACACCCAGCCCGAATTGCGGGATTTTGTTTCCATCGTTCAATGTGATATACGTTTGTTCCATAGTATTTTCCTCCATCACTTTATTTGATAAGTCTACTTTAAACCTTGGAGTGCACTCCAAGTCAAATGTAAAGTTCTTTTTCTTTTATTTTTTCCTTTTAACAACAAAGAAGGGTAGCGCTTCTAGATTTACTTTATTGTTTTTGGTGAATTATATGATATCCTTTAGGGAGAAATAGAAATCCTAAGTTTATGAATAATTATCGATGATGGGAGTTGATAAAGTGGATGATGCATCTTTGCTGTATGCAAAAGCTCATAAGCAAAATTTTGTTAAAAGAGTTGTTGCAGATAAGATAATGGTTCCTGATAAAGTTGCTATTTTTATGGCTGGTAGCCCAGGTGCTGGTAAAACTGAAGTAGCAACCGCCTTAGCAGAACTATCGGACAATCTTTGTATTATAGATGCTGATGAATTTCGCAGTCAATTTCCTGATTACAACGGATTGAATTCCAGTGACTTTCAAAAAGGTGCATCTTGGCTTGTAGATCACGCATTTACCCACCTTTTGAAAGAAGGATATTCTTTTATTCTCGATGGAACTTTTGCAATAGGCAAATCTACTCAGAATATTCAACGCGCGATAAAACGGAATTACGAAGTGTCACTCTACTATGTTTATCAAGATCCATTTATTGCTTGGCAATTTACAAAGGAACGTGAAAAAGCAGAAGGCAGATTTGTACCGAAAGAGCGGTTCATTAATGCCTACTTTAAATCTCGTGAAAATATAGCAAAAGTAAAAGAAATTTTTGGAGATGCGGTTGAACTAATTGTTATCTTCAAAGACTATGAAAATAAAATTTCAGAAGTGCTGGAAGATGTTGAAAACATCGATCTGATTTTACCAAAACAATATACTGTTGAAGAATTGGAGGAGAATTTGGATGGTTGAAAAAGAAAAAGCAGAAGAAATCATGGCAAAATACAATCGTAATTTTGGAACTTTCACTAAGAATGCAACGAGGAAAGAATTCAAGACAGTCTTAAAATATGTCGCAGAGGAAGCAAACAGGAAACAACGTAAGCTTGTTGGATTGGATAAGTAAAAATGTAAAAATTCTCATCAAGAGTTTGAAATTTGGTTCTCCCACCAAACTTCAAATACTTGGGAGGATTTTTTTAATGAGACTGTTGATGAGGGGAGGCTTCAAGTTCTTTCAAGTATCTTCCCTTGCAAATTTTCCGGATTAGTCATACAATGATAGCGATTACACCATAAACGAAAGGGCGGATTGTATGAGTCAAACAGTGTATACCAACTATTGGCAGAATCGCATCGGCAACATTCGGAAGGAACACGGCAGCTATAAAACTGAGGAAGAGGCGATTGCGGGGATCAAAGCCTGGTGGGAACTGCATAAGGAAAATCACAAACATGTGCAGTATAACCGCACCAACAGCGGAGCTCTCGAAATCGTCTACGACGACAAAAACTATGTCTATCGGATCGAGAAACGCACAATCGAAGGCGCCTTGCCCAAACGAACGTACCGACTGAAGAAAGCCGGAGAAGTGGAATCGCTGCGTGGGAAATACAATCTCAACAAAGAATCGTTCCTGTTCGATGAATTGCCTGAACCAATACGCGACAGACTCATCCTGGCGATGGCCGACATCCAAAAAGCCAGAAGCCATGTCTATGACAAAGAAGGCCGCCTGATCCGCGGACTTGAAGACAAAATCATGGTTGGCAGTAGCGTTTCGTTCAAAAACAAAATCTTAATTTGAATATCTAAAAATAAACCAGCACAGACGCCTAAAAATCGTTTGTGCTGTTTTTTTACCCTGTTTTCAAAAACGCTTAAAAATACTTGCAAATGATTATAAATGCTTATATAATTCAATTGAAGGCGGTGGGATGATGTACCAAGAAGAGCGCATCCAGCAGATTCAACAGCTGTTGGAGGAGAGAAAAAGACTTTCCAAAAAAGAAATAATGGAAGAATTCCAGATTTCATCCGACACTGCGCGTCGTGATATCCTGGAATTCCTAAAAACCGGAATGGCTGTCCGTACGCATGGAGGCATTATGTTAGCGGAAGACAGCCCAAAGATACTCAGTTTTGGGGAGCGGACAGGCATACATAAACCCGAAAAAGAACAAATGGCTGATAGAGTTTTAGAAGAAATACCAGAAAACAGCACGCTGTTTTTGGATGTCTCGACTACGTTATTGTTAGCAGCGCAGAAACTAAACAAAAAGTGTACGGTATATACGCATTCTCTGGACAATGCTTTTGCATTGGGAATGAATCCTAAAGTAAAGGTTCACCTTTTGGGCGGGGAGTTCAATCCCGAAGATCGGTTTTTCTTTTCGATCCGAAGTTTAGAAGAAATGGATTCGATAAAATTTGACATTTGTTTCATCGGAGCGGCAAGTTTGGAGAAAGAGGGCATCTTTTTCAAAGAACCGAACAATGCCTTGATCAAGCAAAAAGTGGTAAAACAAAGCCGACAAGTGGTGCTGGTTGCTGAAAATCAGAAATTCAGCAAAGAAGCGCAGTATAAAGGCGCAAATTACCAGGACATCGATTGCTTCATTACAGATAAAGTTCTGACACCAAAACAGCAGGCTTATTTAGGAGATCAAACCGAAATCATCTTTGAGGAGGAAACGCTATGACAAAAGTCGAGTTGGTATTCAGCGATATAGATGGCACGCTGTTGAATTCAAAACATGAAGTCTCAGCCGAAGCCATCCAGATCATTCAAGATTTGGTTAAGCAAGGTACGAAAATCATTTTGGCATCCGCCAGACCGCCAGGAGCAATGACTTCAATCGCCGATGAAGTCCAGCTGTCTTCACCACTGGTTTGCTTCAACGGAGCGCTGATCACACAATATACAGAAGGATCATTTGTTGATCTGTACAGCCTGACTTTGGAGCGACTGGACGCATTACAACTCTATCGGGCAGTATCCACAAAGTTTCCGGAAATAAGCTTCAATATCTATTCCCGCGAGCGGTGGTACGTTGAACGTAAAGATGAGTGGGTCAAGCAGGAAACGGCAATCACAAAAATGGATCCAGAATCGATCTCAATGGAAGATTTCTTGAAGGAGCATTTACCTGTCCACAAGATTCTGTGTATGGGAAATCCGGATGATATTCAAAAACTGGAGGATGAGTTAGCAGGGTCAAACTTATCAAACATTTCCTACTATCGATCAAAAGACACCTATATGGAAATCGTCAATAATCAAGTATCAAAGTTAGGGGCACTTCACTTTTTGTGCGAAAAGTATGGCGTTGAATTGGAAAATACTTTAGCAATCGGTGACAATTTCAACGACATGCCGATGATCATACACGCTGGCAAAGGAATTGCAATGGGCAATGCCCCTGATGAAGTAAAACAAGCAGCTGATTGTGTAACGGATACGAATGATGAGAATGGGTTTTATAAGGCATTGGTGAAGAGTTTTGGATAAATGGAACCGATTCAGACAGTGCATCAAAAATGAAACGATTTTTGGATGTATTCTGAGAAAGAAGAATTTTTGGGATAACAAGTATCATCAGCAATCAATTGGTATTTTATAAATATCCATACGCGGACAAAGTTGGTTTCGTTATATCTTAAAACGATCCTCTCAAATGTATAAAAAGTATTGATGTCATCGCCGTTATTTCTAACTATCAACAATCCACTACATTAGTACTCGGTCAAGCCTTATTCCTAAAATAATTTCTTTTTGTACTATCCTTTAATTAAGGAAAGAAATGTGTTCATTATGCCAAAATATCTTTATCACGTTAGGCTTTCAGAACGTGAAAAATAGAAGGTGCTCAGCCTTATTTTGAATTGAATATGGAGACGGTGCTTAGCTATTGGGTTATTGTTGACGTAATTATGATAAGTGTTAAAATTAAGTCAATTAGATTACAGAGTTATGAGGTGTTTAAGTGGAACCATTTTTAAAATGGCCTGGTGGTAAACGTTGGCTTACTAAAAAGTGTCCTCAAATTTTTTCTTTAAAAACTAATACATATATTGAGCCGTTTGTTGGAGGTGGATCAGTTTACTTTTTTCTTGAACACCAAAATGCAATTATATCGGATCTTAACCGAGACTTGATTAAAACATATCAGGCTTTAGCCAAAGATCCAAATAAAATATTAGAACGGTTGATGGATCATCAACTTAATCATTGTAGTGATTATTTTTACAAAATAAGGAGTATAAAATATTCTGATTCCTTTGATTTAGCTGCAAGATTTATCTATCTGAATAGGACAGCATTTAACGGTATGTATAGAGTTAATCAGTCAGGCCAGTTCAATGTTCCAATTGGCACTAAAACAAAAATAGACTATGATTTTGAACGGTTTTCTGATTATTCCAATCTATTAAAAACGGCAAGTATTCGCAATGAAGACTTTGTGAAAAGTATATGTAGAGCTGGATCCGGAGATTTTATTTTTGCTGATCCACCATATACGGTCTCTCACAATAACAATGGTTTTATTCAGTATAATGAAAAACTATTTTCATGGGAGGATCAGATTAGATTACTTAGTGCTTTGACTAAGGCTGTTAATAGAGGGGCAGATGTTATAACTACAAATGCTGCTTTTCCAGAATTAAAGATGCTATACGAGGATAGAGGATTTTATGTCTACACGATTTCCAGGTATAGTTCCATATCAGGTAATAACAAAGGTAGAAATGTTCAAAATGAATATATTATTTCTTCACTTGAATTAAATTTAGGGCAGGAGGAAACCAGATGAATAAGATGAGTCAACTTGTAAATAAAGATCTATATTCAGACACACCTATTAGCATCCTAACTAATTTTTTGAATCAAGAAAGAGAAAAAATAGAAAAAAGACAAACGAACGAAATGAGGTTTGTTGGGTACGTTTTAGAAATTGGCTTTGAAACAGCAAAAATAATTACTTCAGATCCGTACAAGGCAGCAGTTGGAGGAATACCGAGAGGCTCTTTTCTTATAATGGTTCCTAAACAGTTTGCAGAAAATATTCCTCCCCACTTCTCTTTATTACGAGTTAATGATGTAGCATCAACTCCTTTAAGTATGCAAGTTCAACAAACTTATTTTGAGCTTCATAAAAAATCAATGCCAGAATTGGACATTTGGACTCAAAGTGAACTTCGTTGGGGAGCACTAGAATGTGATGTTCTCGGTACTTTTTATCCAAATCCTGAGGATTCTAGCAAAATAGAATTCTCAGGAGATGTAAACAATATAGTTAGTGCACACAATTACGAAATTTTTTCGCCAGATCAAAATGTTCTTGATCTAATTGTAAATGGCATAGTTCCAAAAAATAATCAGTTCAATTTAGGTAACTTACGCTCATTGGAGTGCAGACTTTCATTAAATATACGGGAAGAAAAAGAGACTATTCCTGTAAAAATATCTATGGAAGATTTTAAAGGAACTCGAACAGCAATGTTTGGGAAAACAAGATTAGGTAAATCAAATGTGGTGAAACTTTTGGCCCAAGGTATGATTGATGCACATGGTCATGGTCAAGTAAAAGTAGGCCAGTTAATTTTTGACATAAATGGAGAATATGCAAATGATAATCCTCAAGATGGTGGGAAATCGCTCCGGTCTTTAAATGAAGAGGCATGTAAAGTATATGCTCTTACAAAGAGAGATAGTACGCCTTCTAAACAATTACGTATAAATTTTTATGAATATCCAGCAGCGGGTATAGAAATTTTAGCTAAATTTTTGCAGACAGACGGCATGGATTCAATTTATATTAAAAACTTTGCTAGTGCTGCAGAATCAATTATTAATCCAGACCATATAAACTCTCTTCCTCGTAATGATCAGAAACGCGCAGCAGTAAAGATTCTAATATACTGGGCAATTTTATCTAAAGCTGGTTTTGACGTTGATGATAATAAGCTGTCTCCATTATTGATAACAGGATTGGGAAATAATGGGCCAAAGGGATTTAACCCTAAGTTTAATAAAGAAGTTAGAGATAAAATTTACGGTGATGTAAAGAAGCCGGATATCATAAGTATTGCCGATTTGAAAAGTGAATTAGATAAAATCATTGAATATACTAGAAAAAGTTCTTCTGAAGGTTTGAAGAGTAGTAGTGGGAATCCCCTTTTCGATGCAGATGATGAGGCATTATTAAACTTCTATAAACCTAAAACAGGAGTTGGCCCCGCTGTGCTATCGAAATACAGACAATTTCATAGTAAAAATGCAACCGATTTCACCAAGGAAATTGTTGACTATCTTGATGCAGGATCAACAGTTATTTTGGATTTAGGCAATGCACAGGATTCTGTTCGAAAATATTTTTCAGATATGCTATCTAAAGAAGTATTTAGGCATCAAGAAACAAAATTTGTGAATAGTAATCTAAATGAAGATTATATTCAATTGTACTTTGAAGAAGCTCATAATCTTTTTCCACCTAATTCTACAGACAATCAAGATATCTATTCTCGGTTTGCTAAAGAGGGTGCGAAATTCCATATTGGGATGGTGTATTCAACTCAATCTCCATCAACAATTAGTAAGGAACTACTTGCTCAAACAGAAAACTTTTTTGTAAGCCATTTATCGTCAACGGACGAAGTCAAAGCTTTAGCTAAAATGCAGATTGCATATGAGGGGATTGGACAGGATATACTGAAATCTAAAACACCTGGATTTATGAGAATTTTAACTATGTCAAACAGATTCGTTGTTCCCGTTCAAGCTAAACTCTTTAAAGAGCTCATTCCGAAAGAAGGCTGAATAGAAAATGGCATATACTACATCGGGAAGACTTGGAATGGAGACTGCATCAAAATTAGGGCACTTAATGATAGTGAATAATCCCTGGGTTAAATCTTTGATTGATGATTTTGAAAGTATCGAAATGGGTGATAGTGGAGTAGGAAAAATTACATTTCAAAAATTTGTTGTAGATAAGACGGAGAGTTTGAAATCTATTTGGGCTGTTGATGGTTCGTTTGTACCTGTGAGATCAAATCCTCCAACAGGAAAAGAGGTAGCATTTGTAAAAACTGCATTAATGTACATTGATTTTGGCGAAATATCTAAATTAGATCAAGAAAATCCTCATCCAATGTTATTACAAGATATTATGAAGGATTCAGCAATATTTCATTCTACTGTATTTCCTTTACGCAATGTAAAATCTAGCTTAGGAAATAATAAAGATGCCATCAGGAATATTGTTTATCATTCTTTAAAGCAGGATCAAGAGGGATCCTTCTTTGAAACTTTAAAGTGGCTTGTATTCAAAAAATGGTTAAATGAGAAACCTAATTCTCCGTCATTTGAATGTCCTCATTGTGGTGAACTAGTAGAGGGCTTTACTTTTGATAGTGAAGAAATGCTTTGCTCACATTGTTCCAATTCACTATTTTTAACAGACATGATAGGTTTTCATTTAGATATGGAAGAAGATTCTGCAAGTGATGCTGTTGCATCATCCTATATGTTGATTACGGAAACTTTAATGTTATTTACCCCAATACGACTTCTTTGGGGAAAGAATATGCTGAAATTTAGCAATACGCTCTTTATAAAAGATGGACCGCTAACATTACGAAGTCAGTATGCTAAATTTGTTCCTTTAATAAGAGAATTTATTGAATACACCAGGCAAAAGGGATATCCAATAAACCTCATCGGCCAAGAAAAAACTGGTGTGTTTCGGGATCATTTGAGTTTTATTGAAAGGTTTGTCAGCCCTAAAGATAATAATGAAGATCCTACTTATTTTGTTTTAACCCATGAGTATGTTCATAAAGAAGTTTATAGAATGGACGATTTGAAGAATCCGTATGGGAAAAGGACAAATTATGGTGAGAAAGTTTATGTAAAAGTAGATCCGACAACTTCACTAGTTCTAAATATTCCAACAGGAACGTATAATGATAATCCACATTTTCCAGAACCCAAACATTTATTGGGATTAGTTAAAATACTGAGTACATTACCTGGAATAATAAGTAGGAGCCATGAAGGTGCTCTTTACCCTATAGAATTAGCGAATGGCATAGCTTCCTTGTCCAATTACCCATCAGCCAAAATTTTACAAAATTTCATTGAAACAAATTAAAATTAAATTTAAAAAAATATAAATGTTGAATAAGTGGATAATTGCGCTGATGTTATAGCAAATACATAATTAGGACTTGCCAACTATGTCCAACATTCCGAAAGCAAACCGAGTGTTAACGCCGGTAGTAAAATGTAGGAAAACAACGGTTTGAAAAATGTCGGAAATCATACATTTTTTTGAATATACTTATTTCATCTCATCTACACAAGGAGGTAATGAGCATGAGAAAAGATATTCGAGAAGGAGTGAGGTTCTACATTATGAACGACATCAAACCAAATTTTGCACAGATGGCACGTCAATACGACAGTGATCCACGTACCATTAAAAAACACTTTGAGGAACAACAGAATCCTGAGTTGATTAAGCCCAGGAAACCCGTGCCGGAGAAAGCCAGTAAATTGGATCCTTATCGGACCCTGATTGACGAAAAGGTTTCGGAAGGCTGTTCCGCTACGGCGATTTATTCGCTCCTTAAACGGCGAGGATACGAAGGAAAAATCACGATTCTTCGGGACTATTGCCGAACACTGAAACAAACAAAAACCAAGAAAGCCACAATTCGAATTGAAACGAACCCTGGTCTGTCGGCGCAAGTGGATTGGAAGGAGAATATGACCCTTTACACGAGTTCCGGGCGGCCCGTCACATTCAATATCTTCTTGTACGTGCTGGGTTATTCACGCATGAAATATTTGGAACTGACTTTTGAGAAAAAGCAAGATACGTTATTCATGTGCTTAAACGATGCCTTTTATTTAACCGGCGGCGTACCCAGGGAAATCTGGTTCGACAATATGAAAACAGTGGTCAATCATGCCAAATCCCAATACAAAAAGGTCGTCTTCCACGACACCTTCTATGCATTCAGTAAGGATGCCAGTTTTCAGCCTATCGCTTGTCGTCCGTTCCGGCCCCAGACAAAAGGAAAAGTGGAGGCTTTGGCAAGAACCTGCGAACGGTTGCGCGTTATGAATGGCGAATTTGATGATGAGCTCGAGTTATGTCACTACGTCCATGATTTAGCCGAAGAGCTCAATTATGAGGTTTCCCAAGCGACAGGCCAACGGCCGATCGACTTATGGGAACACGAAAAAGAGCACCTACAGGCATTCGATTTTGAACTGTTGGCTGAATACAGTTGTGACGATATTCGCCGTATCGTCAGCACTGAATCCATGGTCCAATTTCGAACGAGTAAGTACTCCGTTCCCATTAAATATATCGGCGAGGAAGTCGAAATTCGACTCACTACCGCATTCATACACATTTATTATAATGGAGAATTGATTCAAACGCATCCGATTAGTGAAAAAAAGCGATCCTATACGTACGACACTCATGACGCCTACGAGATTTTGAAGTCTGATGTGTTTAAGCATAAAGAGGACGAAGAAATCTATGCGTTCATTGAAAATTCTTTGGCGCAGTATGATGATGTGTAGGAGGTGCTGCAATGAGTAACCATGTCCAACTCCTCAATAATTTTGAAAAACTCGGTCTGCTTCGGATGCGCGAATACTTCCCCAACTACCAGGAAGTCGTAAACCGCGAAGCGATTCCCTTCACGGAAGCCCTACTGGAATTAACCAATCGAGAGCTGGCGTTTCGGTCCGATCGGAAAGTGGAGCGTGCTGTAGAAAACGCGCGGTTTCCGGTCATTCGTGCACTCAAAGACTTCGATTTCTACTTTCAGCCAAGCATCAACCGGCATGAAATTCTGGATCTGCAGCACATGGGCTTTCTTGAAAAAGCCGAAAATATTATATTCATTGGTAATTCAGGTGTCGGGAAAACGCATTTGGCGACTGCCCTCGGCGTGGAAGCCTGCCATCAGGGCATCAAATCCATCTTCATCAACTGTCATGAGCTGATTCAAAAACTCCAGGCAGCTTATGAAAAAGGAACACTCGAAAGGGTTCTGAAACGGTATGCGAACTACGAGCTTCTTATCATTGACGAAATCGGATATCTGCCTATTGCCAAACAAGAGGCCAGTCTCCTCTTCCAACTGATCCGGTTGAGGCACGAGGTGCATTCCACCATCCTGACGACTAACATTCCCTTTTCCAAATGGGGAGACGTTTTTCAGGACAGCGCCGTGACAGCAGCCATTCTTGACCGCCTGATCCACCATTCCAGAGTATTCCAGATCACCGGAAACTCATATCGCATGAAAGACTACAAGCTGGAACGCGAGCAGCGTTCCAAGAAAAAAACACCGGACGATCCTCCGTGATCGACCGGTGAAAAAAGACAGTCCCCCGTTGTTTTTCGGCAGAAGCCGGTGAAAAGCAACATCGTCTTACCGCTGAAAAACGACATTTTTTAAACCGGTGAAAAACAACATTTTTGAACCGGTGTTGACACCGAGGAACATTACCTGGAATCTAGAACGGCCGATCCCGGCTAAATTTTTGAAAAAGACGAATAAGTTGATGGTGGGGGAGTGACTTCCGATTATATATTTTTGAGTTGAACTCAACAGCTTCTCTTTGATCTTTACAAAAAAATAGGAGCGCCATTGTAAATCATTGGTGCTCCTATTTATTTACAACAAAGTTGTAGCTTTTGCAGTTAACAATCTTAAATTATAAAAATCCAATTTTAATGCTATAATATCATGATGGATAACTATACACTAAAGGGGTTTTAAAATGGGAGCTGAATTAAATCAGAAGCTATTTAGCGCTGCTGACAATCTGCGCAGTAAGATGGATGCGTCTGAATATAAAAATTATTTACTAGGGTTGATTTTCTACAAATATCTCTCAGATAAACTTTTAGAAAAAGTCGTAGAGTTAGCTGACGAAACCTTAGCGGAATACAACACACCAGAAAAGCAAACGCAATTATATCGTGAGCTATTAGCAGATGAAGATTCGAAGAGTGATTTGATTGAAACCTTAGTGGACACTCTTGGTTATGATATCGAACCTGATTTCTTGTTCAGTGTTTTGACGAGCGAGGCGAAACAGAACATTTTCCAATTGAATGATCTGAATAAAGCCTTCATAGATCTTTCAACAAAATACAGCCAATTTAATGGCTTGTTCGATGACGTAGATCTGAAATCCAAAAAACTTGGAGCGGACGATCAGCAACGGAATATCACGATTTCTGAAGTTCTAAAAAAACTGAATGACGTCGATGTGCTCGGCCATAATGGAGATGTCATCGGGGATGCATATGAATTCCTGATCAGCCAATTTGCCTCTGAAGCAGGAAAAAAGGCAGGCGAGTTCTATACACCACACGAAGTATCCGACATGATGGCGCGCATCGCAGCCATCGGGCAGGAAGACAAACAACTATTCAGCGTATTTGATCCGACGATGGGATCGGGTTCGTTGATGCTGAATATACGCAACTACTTAAATTATCCTGAAAGCGTGAAATATCATGGTCAGGAGCTTATTTTATTATGTTAGAACTCAATATAAATAGAAATGAGCATAAATGTTCCGAATGATTGATTTGAAAGGGAATATATGTTGAGTTGTGAATTTCATTGAACTTACCGTTCTTTTGAAGGACATAGGTGTTTTAGATGTAAGATAAAGTGGATAATTTGATATGAACGTAAACACCTATTAAAGAAGGGTGTTATTTTTTTTGCCAATTTTGAGGGCAGGTAAAATAATTTGGTAACCAAAACAATGTGAACTTTGAAAAAGAAAATTGCAGAAGAAGATTTGGAAACCATCATAACAGGGAAGTATCGGTCGTAGCACAAAAAACAATCCGCAGATTAAGAGGATTGTTTTGCTTTGTTATTTGAGCACATTGCTATTGCTTTATTTTAGGCTCTGTAAAGGTAAAGGCCGTTTTAAAGGTGTTGCTACAAAGTCTCTGTTAAACTTTAATGTTGATTTATCGTATAAATAAGGGGAACTCTACATTATCGTGAGAGTTCCCCTAATATTTTACACTTAAATAAATTCAGTTTGACTTTTTATTGTAGCAGTCCTCACAAATAAAACTACCTTCATTTCTTAAAAATGCTGTTATTTCAGTCATTCCTTTATACATTGGATAACGCATTTTCACAAATACAACATCATTACCCTTAATTTCTTTATTGCAATTAGAGCATTTAGGTTTTTCTCCGAACACGTATAACACCTCCATTAAATTTTTGTCTCTATTTAATTGTGCAACAACCCTACCAAAAGTCTCTAACAATAGTCATTATCTTTATGACACATTGAATTTCGCCAATCTTAAACTATCATAAGTATCAGTCATTTCAAATACACATGATGTTAATAGGGATTCTTTAATATTGTGTTTTGTGCTTTCGTTACTTCTACTATCGACAAACAAGAACCATGCAAGGTAGTTGTCGATAGCCAAAGCCAAAACAAATATTTTCTAAAATAATCCAAAATTGAATTTATTTAGTTTGTGATGAACTTGAGGTATGATTGCTCGTCTGAGAAAAATCCATTTTTTATAAAATCTTCTGAAATGATGTAAGTTCCATACAAGCTACCTTCCTTGATTTTGAAAAAGCATGCGTTTCTTAGAAATGGACTTTTTTGTGATTTTATCGTATCTTTTGCAATTTCTAACCACTCATCCTGAATTTTATTTGTATTTTGCTCAGTTACTCTTTTTGCCCACATTGTCCCATCACCCTTAATGACGACAGCAATATCGTATTTGTATAAATTACCTGGATTCATATGAAGCATAACTGCATCTGCATATGTGGCGATAAATCCACCCATACACTTTACATTTTGTTGGCCTATCACTGATTGAATCATAATTATACCCCCTAACCTAAATTACAATAATTATACATATGTTGTAAACTTCTGAAATGAACTAAACTATGAATTTTGATAGTGTTATACTATCTCACCCATTTTCAAATTTCCCCTTTCGAAACAAAGAATCGCGTCTGCCTTTTTTATCGTATAGCTATTTCCCTTAGCTTATGCTGCGAACGGGGTTATTATCAGTTTTTTTTCGCATAATTATATGTCATTCATTTCAATTGCAAATGATGTTAATAAAAATTCTTTAATATGCTGTTTAGTGCTATCGTTACTACGCCTATCAACAAATAAGAACCAAGCAAGGTGAAACTATCAAAATATTTTGTAGCTACACCTTTAAAGCGGTCTATCCATTGTCTCAAACGAGAATGGAGACCATTGACATTCTGAATGTGATATAAGCCTTTAATAACGTGTTTGATGTTCGACCATTTCAACATAATCAACATGGTTATATATATCATATTCACAAAAGAATAGCCAAGATATTGTTGTCCGAATTGTTTTTTTGCTCTCGAGTTTTGGGTTAATGCTCCAATTCAAGAAACACAGAAAAGAGTAATTGACGCTATTTAAGACGTCAATTGCGCCATAAAGACATTGTTATGCGAATTATTTGTATTGTCAGTAATTAAATCATTGGAATTGAATCCAAGGTTACGCCTATGGCGTTGAGGTATTCCAATAGTTGTTGATATTTGCCCTTTAGCAACTTGTTTTCGTAATCCAATTGGCTGAACTTAGATTGCAGCTCAGTGTATTTCTGGTTGTTTTTGTCCATTACAATTTCAAAGTCTTGCATTTTGGACCTTAAGTGCTCATTTTCTATAAGTAGTTGCTCATATTTTTTCTCTGTAATATCTTTCTTTTTTTCTGAAACAACTTTGCTTCTTTCTTTGAACTGACATACTTTATTTTTCTTCAAAAGCTCTTTTACATACTCTTGGCTAAAAGTTCCTGAGCTCAATCCAGTGATTTCAATTAATTCTTTTTTTGTAACGATACGGTCTAATCCTTGGATTTCATCTATGGCTTCTTGTATATTCTTGAGGGTGCTTTCTCTTTTTATAGCATACATTCGTTGCATGTTTTCGCTCGTTTTTTTCATGCGTAAGCTCCTCCTATGGAATTATGGGTAAAGATATGGTTTCGTCAGATAAAGCTCTAAGAATGCGATTTATTATCGTTTCATAGCCTATAATCCAATCTTCGCAAAGCTCTGAATAACTTACATTCCCAATGTTTTCGGCGGTCGCCTTTTTCTTTTTCCATACTTCTAATTCATGCTGGTGATAGTCCAAATCGTCAACGTTAGGGAGTAAATATTCACAAGACAAACATTTTGATTTGTCTTTGGAACAATTCCTATCATCGGAGCATATCCCTAACTTATAGATTCTATGGGCGTAAGGGCGGGATAGTAATTGGTTCAACACTTTAGCGTTGGATGTGTTCACAACTTTCCCCCTAAAAACAATAGGCTCATCTTTCTTCAAATCTGACTTTGAAGTATGTGTATATGTTTCTTCAACCATTTTGGTGTTATGATGACCGGTTAAGGGAAGAATGTCTATTGCTCGAAAAATACCAGAGTTCATTCTATCGCTGATTGCGTTATGGCGGAATTGGTGAGTAGTTACACTGACCGCATGTTCATCATTGTTAAAAAATTTCTGCTTTTTACATAGATTTTGCATAAACCCAGCAAATCGTCCAGAATTAATGGGATTTACTATTTTTGATTGCACGGAGTATTGGCCCTTCGAATATTTATATTGATTTGAAACGAACAAGAAGTCGTGTTCGTCGGGATGTTGTAACGCAAATTCGCGTTGGGCAATAATCAAGTCTATTAGGTACTTCCCAATACCGGCATACTGGATTTCTATGAGTTTTATAGTACCTTTTGCATAAGGTCCAGCTTGTTTGAAAGTTGGTATGGATAATATATACGTGCTTTCTGATATCTGTTTGAGGCATTTTGTAGTCATGCTGCACACTTCCGAGATTCTATTCGGAATGAGGCGGGTAAGCCAGTAAATTGTTCTGTATGCCAAAGGAATATCGAATCTTTTGAAAAAGATATCTAACTGATTGGCAATCTTGTCGGGGATATATTTTCCATCAATTTTTTTGTGGTCTGGATACTTTGGAACAGTAAATTTCATCATCATGTTGTATTGTTCAACGAAATGCATTTCTTTGAAGAACTTTTCAACATTATGCCAATTTTCTAAACGTCTTTTGACACCGATGTCAGATTTATTGAATAAAGATGAATAGAATTGGGCAATTTCAATTTCAGTGATATCAGAAAATGAGTAGATGTTGGAACCAGTGCAATGTTTTGTCAGTTCCCTCAAATAACTCATTTTCTGAGATATTGACCGAGAAGCGAACCGACTTGCTAAAAGTTTTATTGCCCACAGTTTTACTTCATCAATCAGAACAGATGAAACTAAATCTCCAAAATATATATTCATTTTATTCTTTGCTTCATTCTTGTCAGTGTTTACCTTATCAATTAACCATTTACCGTCTTCGAATGAACTGGAATTGCTGTATAATGCAAGGATTTTCTTGGCCTCATCTAAGGGCATTTGTGAATCAACGCTGACGTCCATCGGACGGACTTTCATCGCTGTCCAGTCTAAATTTATAGCATCTTCCAAAGTATCATCCTCACTTTCTGAAATTGATGGTGTTGATAGTTGTTAAATAGGATTCACATAGTTTCTTTTCCTGCCTATATTCAATGTATGTTTCGTATTCCTCTTTAGGAATTCGCGCTTGTTCATAGGTGGATACGAATTCATCTATTATGTTCTTTGAGTCATTATAGAGCTCTTCCCATCTGGATAGAAAATCTTGTCCTGTACAAAGTTTAGGACATGAAGCACAACTTGTATACCCTAATAATGAACATCTTCCTTCGGAAGGATGCTTTGTACATATACCCAATTCAACATTTCTGCGATTCAGGCAGAAATCAATGTAAAGAATTTTCCGTTCTTCTTCAGTAAATAACTTCAACTTTTCATCGTCCAGGATGACACTAAACTTCCTTTGATAGAATTCATGGTTCAATTCACCAATCTTTTTTTGATTGACCTCGGCATATATTTTTTCTGTTGTTTCATGAGTAACGTGTCCTAATTTTTTCTGCACTGAGGATAAAGAGGCTCCTGCAGAAATTAAGGATACAGCTACGGTTTTTCTCGTTTGACGAGTTGAAAGTTGCCAAAAACGTTCATCAATTGAAGTTATACCGTGTTTCTTACACAATTTGTTGAGTGATTTATTGAACGTCTCGACATTATATTTACTCACAACTCCATTTGTTAATTTGAAAAATAAGGTGTTGATATTATAGGCATCTCTGATTTGTCTGGAGCTTTCTATAAATTCTTGTATTTGATGATAAAGTTCAATTGAAATGACATCTTCAAGGATATCCCCAAGGCGATGTTTTACTCTCGATTCTTTTGTTTTAGGAGAGGAAACCCAAATATTGGCAATTTCGGGATTGCTTTTATCTGGTGACGCACAGTCAGCTGTTAGCGCCAGCATATCGCCAAAACGCCATCCAGTTTCCATCAAAAGGTTATACATTAGTATGACGTCTTTTTGTCTGATTTCATTAATGTGATTGTCCAGAAAAACGAGGATGTCATCAGGAATTACAGGCACTTTTTTCACATGTGCATCAACGTTTGGCAATTTTATGTTCAGTATCGGATTAAATAAAGGTTTTCCTTTATAAGTTTCATCAGACAATACATTGAAAAAAGCACGCAAATAATTATTATGTTCTCTCAATGTGAGAGGGGAAAGATTTTTTTCTGTCTCAAGGTAATTCAATAATGTAAGGACATGCCATTCTGCAATTTCATTTGCAGACTTGATTCCATATGTCTCGTAAAGGAAACTCAAATCGGAAACTAAGGCAGAATAGGTAGCGTTTTCGCGATGGCTCTTCTTCTCAAAGAAATATTTCTTCGTGAAAATCTTCATTTCTTTCTTTATCGGATTTGGCAAGGGGGAAAAATCAATTGCGGTAGAATGAAAGGTACTGTTATAAGGATGGAAAATTCTCCAAGTATCATTGTTATAAGACATTTCCTTGTCATTGTCTTGATAATATTCCTTTTTGAGTTCGATGATTTTTTTATCCATATAATTCCGAAGAATAGCAGCCATTGCAGGTGTTTTTCTGATATATCGTAGGTCCATGTTTATAGCAACAGAATATTCTGTTACTAATAGTTCTTTTTTCAAGGATTTCTTTGAAGGAACCTCTCTTTTGGAATAATATAAATTCATCTTTTCATCTACCAAACTGAAAAGGGAGTCAAACTTTGTTCCATTAGGCAACACGACACCATTGGTGTCTTGTGGTACAGCTAAGTCATAGTGGCGCCCCATTTGTATATCGACTTTACTCGCAAGCTCCTCATAGTATTCAATTTGGTCATCAGTATACTCTAAAAAATCATATGCGGATTTCCGTTGATGAGGACTATAATAATTGCCAATTAGTATAGGGAAAATAACACCAAGAACTAATTTGTGTAATCTGATATGTTTGGGGATATTTTTGCAAAGTTTAGCTCTGTAAGGATACATGTGCATTGCGAAAGACCAATGATAACCAAAAATATAATCAAGAATTCTATCCATAGATACCGTCGTGGAAGAAACAATGCCTAATGATTCCAGAAATTGATTAGCAATAGTATCTAAGTACTTTATGAAATCATCAGTGCCGATAATGTTAATAATATATTGGTCCAAATAGATAAGGTAACTATCATCTGAGGTTCTTGCGTAGATACTCTTGAATTTATTGAAATTCGCAACCAGAGGAGTGGAGTTTGTGATACAAGATAAAGTTTCGTTTACAAAAGATTCTGGGTATAGTTTTCTCTCGATAAATTGTTCATAGGCATCATTGTATGGATAAGCAACATAGAATTTTCTCTTTTGATAGTGAGAGAATTCATAACCGACAATTTCTTTGAATAAAGGTGTTTTGAGTGGGGGGGCCCATGTAGATTCATCGCTATATTTTGCCAAGATGATGTCGAAAAAGTAATCAAACATTTCTTCATTAGTGAAAAGAAAAGGTAATGCGTGAGTAAATAATGACGCACATGCATTCCGGCTAAACGGGCAAGTAGCGCTATAAGTAGAAAGGTATTCTCGACTGTCTATTGTATGAACTAACGCTTGTAAATCAGCAACCTGAATTGTTTTGAGCAAAAACAAATAAGAATGATTGTTGTTATGTTCTACAGTTGGAAGAGCTTTTAATACTTCTTCATAATCAATCATTTTCTTCATGTCGTTCCTCCTTCAATTTACTCAATAATTTCCAGTTTTCAAGAGCCGTTTCCTTATCTTGTCTATTTTTATAAGGTTCAGCACTGGATAGGTTTTTCCATCCCATAATTTCCAATATCTGATTATCCGTAATACTTTTGGGATTCTTTGCCTGCATCCTGAAGAGTTCTCCAGCTTTTGTACTTCTTCCTGAGTGGGTGCGAATTCGTTTGGGGTCCAAGCCAGCATTTTTTGCGGCTTTTTTTATTATCTCCAACATATTATGGTATTTCACCGGAGTACCAAAAGAGTCAGCTCTGTTCTTGAGGTTTAAGAACAGGGCTTCCGAGGGCAGCATTCCGATATCAACAAAATCAATTTCTACTTTATTCCGTTCATTGAAAATGTAGTTGTTTAGGAATCCAATAGTCAGTTCGGAAAGAGGGCAGATTCGATTCACATCCCCGGTCGTTCTTCCTTTACTCTTGTACAATGTTACAAATCCATCGGCGTCACTATAATCGGATAACCGAAGCGATAGGATTTCATCAATTCGAAGACCATCCAACGACATGGAAAATATTGATTTGTCACGGTCCGTATTCAAATTACTGAAAATCGCGTCGATATCTTCATCTGTATACCACTTTATGTAATTTATGGGTAGCTTGCCTCTATCAATTGTATTATTTAAGGCTAATTTGGTTTTCTTACTTTCCCAATACTGTCCATATAAATATGAATCTTTGGCAGAACTGGTCACCATCTCAATTTCCATGTTCATACTTTCGTTGTTAGATGACAGGAAAGAATAGAACCTTTTTATGATAGTGAAGTACGATTTCAGCGTGAAACCAGACATCTGAGCTTCAGTAAGCGTTACGATTTTATTGTCAGACCCATAGGTCATATAAGTGAAGAACTTGTTCAAGTGTTGTTTTGTGGCGGTTCGGTAGTCTATACACCAACGCTCTTCCAAATAATTAAAAAATTTACACAATTTATAGGCGTACTGTTTGGCGGTATTGGGGGAGCCATTATTCATTTGATGAAGAAATCTATTCGGAGTGAATGGATAGAACGAATCATGTTCCAAAATCCATCCTTCTTTGAATTTCTGATTCTTTGTTGGGTAGACACACTGACTCACTCTGTACACACAAATACGCCTCCTTTTTATTTAATTTTAGCACTTACGAAGATGAAAGTAAGTGCTTAACGTTAAAATATACATAAATGTTATAAAATACAATCTTAAGTGAAAAAATACATAATAAAAAGATTAATACGACTACCTTCAATTTGGCAAAAATGAACCTCATTTTGCATGGTGTCGACAATGAAGATATCCGTTTGAGAAATGGGGATACCTTGAACAAGGACTGGCCTACAGATGAACCGTATACTTTCGATTCGGTTGTAATGAATCCACCTTATTCAGCAAAATGGTCTGCTGATGATACTTTCTTGGATGATTCACGCTTCAATAAATATGGGAAATTAGCGCCAAAATCGAAAGCTGACTTTGCCTTTTTATTGCATGGCTTTTATCACTTGAAAGATTCCGGAACAATGGCAATTGTTCTGCCTCATGGGGTTCTATTCCGCGGAGCAGCAGAGGGTGCTATTCGTAAAAAACTATTGGAAGATGGTAGCATCGATACAGTAATTGGGATGCCAGTAAATCTGTTTTTTGGAACTTCAATTCCTACCACAGTCATTATCTTGAAGAAAAATCGTACAACACGTGACGTTCTGTTTATTGACGCAAGCAAGGATTTCCTTAAAGGTAAGAATCAGAATAAGCTATCGCTAGTGAACATTGATAAAGTTGTCGAAACCTATAACAATAGGGAAAACGTTGAGAAGTATGCGCACGTTGCCAGCTTCGATGAAATTAAAGAGAATGACTTCAACTTAAATATTCCGCGGTACGTTGATACATTTGAGGAACAGGAAGAGATTGATATGGTTGAGCTAGGAAAAGAACTAGTGGCGCTCAATCAGCAAATCAAACTAGCCGAAAATGAGTTCCTTTCGATGCTTGACGAACTAGCGGTTACCGATGAAACACGTGACATAATCGAAGCCACTAAGGCGGTGTTTCGGTAATGACTGAAGCAGAAAAAAAAGGGCCCGAAATACGTTTTCGAGGATTTACAGATAATTGGAAACAGCGTAAGTTAGGCGATCATTCTCAAATACTGACCGGAGGAACACCTAAAACCCAAATTAAAGAATATTGGGAGCCAAAAGAGATTCCGTGGATGTCATCTGGTGAAATAAATAAAAAAAGACTATTTTCCACTGATAATCAGATTTCAAAGTTAGGCTTCGAAAATTCGAGTGCAAGATGGATTAAAGAAAATTCTGTTCTTATTGCGCTAGCAGGACAAGGAAAAACCCGTGGAACAGTTGCTATTAACGAGATTTCGTTAACTTCAAATCAGTCTATTGCTGCAATTGAACCTGATGATACGTTAGATTCCGGATTTTTATTTCAAAATCTTGGAAAGCGGTATGAAGAGCTAAGATTAGCATCATCGGGAGATGGTAGTAGAGGCGGTTTAAACAAACAAATAATTTCCGATATAAAAATAATAGCTCCTTCGATTAAGGAACAAAATACAGTGGGTTCATTCTTTAAACACCTTGACGATACTATCGCTCTTCATCAACGTAAGTTGGCTTCATTAAAACAACTGAAGCAATCGTATCTTCAATTGTTGTTCCCGCAAAACAAGGGGAACAATCCAACATTAAGATTCTGTGCTTTTTCAGATTCGTGGGAACAGCGTAAGTTAGGGGAATTATTATCTGAGGTTAGACGACCTATAAAAATGAACGATGATGAATATTATGAGTTAGTAACAGTGAAGAGGCGAAATGAAGGGATCGTTTCAAGGGGAATTTTCCAAGGTAAAGATGTATTAGTTAAGTCACAATTTCAAATTAAGACAGGCGACTATTTAATATCTAAAAGACAAGTGGTTCATGGTGCCAACGGAATAGTACCAAGAAATCTTAACAATGCAATTGTTTCGAATGAATATCTAGTTTCGATTGGTAATAAAAACGTCACTACTGACTTTTTAACAATAATCTCAAGGCGTCCTGACATGTATAAAAAATTTTTTCTAAGTTCTTATGGAATTGATATTGAAAAATTAGTTTTTAATGTTGAAGATTGGAAAAAAAGGACTATTCAAATTCCTAGTGTTAGTGAACAAAACCAAATCAGCATATTTTTCAAACAGCTTGACAATACTATCGATCTTCATCAATGTCAGCTCGAAAAAATATTGGAATTGAAGAACGTTTTATTGGGGAAGATGTTCCTTTAGTCAAAATTTTGCACTAAACAGAAAATCTCCTGATAATAAAGTGATGACATGATCATCAAATTTATTATCAGGAGGTTTTTATTTTGGTTAGGAAAAGAAAATCAGATCAGTTGTTTTACAAGTATTTTGAGGAATGGATTGAGTTATATAAGGTGGGCGCAGTTCGGGCTGTTACTTTGAATAAATATAATATGTCATTGCAAAGGGTTTATGAACTGGCTCCAAGTTTAAAAGTTGGAGAGATGGACAGAAGAAAATACCAGCAGCTACTGAATGATTATGCACTTACGCATGAGAAACAAACCACTATGGATTTTCACCATCAACTAAAAGGAGCCATACTTGATGCGGTTGATGAGGGGTTAATTGATACTAATCCGACGCGAAAAATCATCATCAAGGGTAGGCAAGCCAAAGAAAAGCGAACGAAATTTTTAAATCAGTTTGAAATTCAAGCACTATTAAGACAATTAGATTTGACACAAGAAATAAATTGGGACTGGTTTATCTTATTAGTTTCAAAAACAGGACTTCGCTTTTCTGAGGCATTAGCACTTACTCCAAATGACTTCGATTTTTCCAAACAGAAGCTGAGTATCAATAAAACTTGGAACTACAAAGGAACCAAAGGAGAGTTCCAACCTACGAAGAATGAGTCTTCGAAACGAACACTGCAAATTGATTGGCAAACAGCCATCCAATTCGCTCAGCTAATTAAACATATGGATGCTGATAAGCCAATTTTTGTGAAGAACAGAGTCTTTAATTCTACCATCAATTATCGCCTAAAAGTACTCTGCAAAAATGCGAACATCCCCATCATTACAATCCATAGTCTCCGACATACTCATGCTTCATTATTATTGTTTGCAGGTGTATCGATTGCGAGCGTAGCCACTAGATTAGGACATTCAAGCATGACCACAACTCAAGAAACCTATCTCCACATTATTCAAGAACTCGAAAATCAAGACAATGAGAAGATCATGAAACATTTAGCTTTGTTGATTTAAGTCAATTTAAAAAGGCACCTCGTGTGCCTTTTTAAATGAACATTTTATCAAGTAAAATACTTTTTAGTGTTTTCATATTATCAATCTTTTGTTGTTGTAGAGTGATTGTTTCGTCAAATTTCCGGAGAAAATCAGAAATTCTATTCTGTTCATCAATTTTAGGAATCATTATATTAATTTCACTGAAGTCGTCATAGTTTATATTAAGCAATCCATCCATTCGAGCTCCAGAAGACACAAGTTTAGCCAATTCCCTATCCGGTCTTTTTGTTGAAAACATAAATTCAACAAAATCTGCTGATGCCTCATCAGTAGTCCTAAAACTATGATAAACTCTCGGAACTAGCGCTTCATTGTATGTTCTCAATGCAAACACTGTTCCATATTTTGCTAATTTTGAATTACCGTGGTTATAGGAAAGTTCTCCTTTGGAGAGAAGTGTATAATTTTTTTGCTCATTACCAGCTATATTTCCAGAGAAACGTTCTCTTTGATCTAACCAACCACTTCCAGCAGAAATTGTTAGGGTTGGTAAGTTCATTCTTCCATCATTTCCTCGCACTCTTTCAGAGACTTCCTTCAACGCACGCTGTTCCCATGGTTCGGAAAAAACAACAAATCTTAGTACTGGAATATTTTCGTCATTCTGTGGAAATAAAGCATTCATATACGTTTGCTTAAGACGGTTTAATAAGTTTAGTTTTCGTTGATGAAGAGCGATAGTATCGTCAAGGTGTTTAAAGAATGAACCCACTGTATTTTGTTCCTTAATCGAAGGAGCTATTATTTTTATATCGGAAATTATTTGTTTGTTTAAACCGCCTCTACTACCATCTCCCGATGATGCTAATCTTAGCTCTTCATACCGCTTTCCAAGATTTTGAAATAAAAATCCGGAATCTAACGTATCATCAGGTTCAATTGCAGCAATAGACTGATTTGAAGTTAACGAAATCTCGTTAATAGCAACTGTTCCACGGGTTTTTCCTTGTCCTGCTAGCGCAATAAGAACAGAATTTTCTTTAATCCATCTTGCACTCGAATTTTCGAAGCCTAACTTTGAAATCTGATTATCAGTGGAAAATAGTCTTTTTTTATTTATTTCACCAGATGACATCCACGGAATCTCTTTTGGCTCCCAATATTCTTTAATTTGGGTTTTAGGTGTTCCTCCGGTCAGTATTTGAGAATGATCGCCTAACTTACGCTGTTTCCAATCGACCAATACTCAGAAATACCACATTAAATGAAACAATCGTGATATAATTTAATAGATAATTTGTGGGGGAATTCAGTATATAGTTTAGGTGGGAAGCTTATGTGCAAAATTCCGAGAAATGATGAAGCAACAATAGAAGAAAATCTGATTCAGGTTCTGGGTGAGGGACATAATCAGTGGAACTATCGCAGTGACCTAAAATCAGAAGAGGATTTATGGCAGAATCTACGCCGAAAAATTACCCAAAATAACTTATCCGAAATCGGCGAGAATCCGATCACGGATAAGGAATTTGATTCGATAAAAATAGAACTATTGTTGCACACAAAGACGCCATTCCATGCGGCAAAGTGGCTAAAAGGCGAAAATGGTATTGCGCGCATTACCATCGATCGTGAAGAGGTAGCATTGGGCTCGATGTCATTGATTTTGTATTCAAACCAGGATATCGGCGGGGGGATATCCACTTATGAGGTGGTTAATCAAATTGCTAAACGCAAGTCGGATATTGATGATAGGGAACGAAGATTTGATGTGACCTTGTTGATCAACGGGCTGCCGATTGTTCAAATCGAACTGAAACAAGCGGGCGCGAAGGATGGCTATTATCAAGCGTTCAATCAAATTAAAAAATAC
The DNA here is from genome assembly GCF_963675415.1 of uncultured Trichococcus sp. Classification (NCBI taxonomy): domain Bacteria; kingdom Bacillati; phylum Bacillota; class Bacilli; order Lactobacillales; family Carnobacteriaceae; genus Trichococcus; species uncultured Trichococcus sp. Next base: position 156,265 of record NZ_OY776221.1, on the reverse strand, counting down.
GCTGAAGAAGGCATGTTTCGGAATAATATCTTTTCAACGCTGCAGCTGTTTGTGATTTCAAATGAACATACGACTCGCTATTTTGCGAATGCGCTACCAAAAAATATGGATCGAAAATTCCTGTTCAGCTGGAGAACCACCGATAACCGAAAAGTTGAAAATATATATGAGTTTGTGAAGCAAGTACTCAATATTCCGGATGCGCATCGCTTGATTGCGCATTATACAATCGTCAGCGAAGACAATGATAACAAGGTGTTAATGGTGCTGCATCCGTATCAAATTCATGCGATTGAAGCATTGTTTACATCTGCAATGAAGCATAAATCCGGATTTATTTGGCATGCGACGGGCTCGGGTAAAACACTGACTAGCTTCGTGTCTACGAAATTGCTGGCACGCAAGCCGGGTGTTGATCGGACGATTATGCTGATAGATCGCAAGGACTTGGACAATCAAACGACTAGCGAGTTCACAAAATTTGCTTCTGAATTTAACACGGGGATATCTTCCGGAAATGTGCGGGCAAATAGCCTAATTGTAGGAACAGGCAGCTCTAAGGAACTTAGTAGGACGCTATTGTCTGACACCAATAACAACACGGTGATCATCACGACCCGTCAAAAACTGGAGTCGGCTTTGCGTCACGCTCAAAAACAAAAAGAAAACAAGAACGTGGAACGATTCAAGAAGTTATTGGGACAGCACATTGTTTTTGTCGTGGATGAATGTCATCGCGCCTTGAGTGCTGAGGGGATGGATGAAATCAAAAAGTTTTTCCCGAATTCCACCTGGTTTGGTTTCACGGGAACGCCAATTTTTGAAGATAACAAAAAGCAAGCTAAAGGGCAGCTTGCCCGTACGACTCATGACCAATACGGAGAGCAGCTCCACACTTACACGATCAAAAATGCGTTGGATGACAACGCTGTGCTTGGATTTCAGGTTGAGCATGAGGATACAATCCAGCAGACAACATTGAATAACCATATTTTCAATCAGCTTAAGGTGAATGAGAAGTATGCCAGTTATAGTGTTGACGGGATCAATGATGTGATCGATCAGATGCCAGCGGTTGAGAAAGAAGACTATTTGGATGCATCTGTTTATGAACGGGATGAGCATATTCAAAAAGTGCTGCACAAGATATTCCGTCCTGATAATGCTTATGTTAAATTCGACTTCCAAAATGGCCGTCCGCAAAAGTCAGCAATTTTGACAACCAGTTCGATTGATATGGCGAAAAAATATTACCATGCTATCAAGGAAATGACAAAAGAGCCCAATTGGATTCAACGGGAATTTGCCGATCATCCGATCCGGACCGGGCGCACGATTGAGGATCCCGATTTCCCAAGAATCGCGATCACTTATTCATTGCAGGAAAACGAAGTAGACTCAGCCGAAAATCAAAAAGAAATGAAGAGGATCATCAAGGATTATAACCAATACTACAAATCAGCTTGGGCAATCGATGATATCGACCGATACAACGGAGACATCAACAATCGACTTGCTCGTAAAAGAGCGGAATTCAAAGAGTTCGGCAAACAGGTTGACTTGGTGATTGTCGTGGATAGGTTATTGACTGGATTCGATGCGCCAACAATCCAGACTTTATTTGTCGACCGCAACCTCAGTTATGCCAATTTGATCCAGGCTTTTTCCCGTACCAATCGCACATACCCTAACAAAACAAAAGGATTGATCGTTTCGTTCCGAAAACCGCACACGATGGAGAAAAATGTCGCTGAAGCAACTAGGCTCTACTCGGAAGCGAAGGAAGAAACGGATCTTATTTATCCAACTTACGAAAAATCCAGAAAAAAATTCAACAAAGGTCATAAACGACTCACTGGCTTCATTTCAGAACACCCGGATATTAATGTTGAGTCTTCGTTGGAACAAAAAATTGAGTTCATCAAAGCCTTCCAGGAACTGAATAATTCATTCGAAGCCCTTGTGACTTACGATAATTATAATGACGATTTGGAAAAGTCTAAAACATTGAAGGAACAAGTGATTATTTTGGAGGAGAACTTAGGGCTGTATAACACGATAAAAGGTGCCCTTGTTGGCATAATCCCTATTGGGCCTCTTCCACCAGCTAATTTATCAGAAATCGAATTCTATTCAGATAACCCAATTAAACTCTATGATATCGACTCAACTTATATCGATCAGCTTTTAAACACTTATTCTGCACACAATAAAAACGTACGTGATGATATAGAGAAAGCCATGCAGAAGTTGAACAAATCTGAGGTTGTCCGAGAAGTCTATCGGGCGATTTTGAATGATATTGACTCGAAAAAAGTCGATCCAGAAGAAGATATCTTTGCGCTGAAAAGACATTACTTTACAATTGCCAAAAATACCAGGGTTGCAGATTTTGCGAATAGTTGGTTTGTATCCGTTACGCAATTGCACTCTTCTGCCGTCCAGTATGTGGTGGGTATGGATCCTATTCCAAATATCGGCAGCATCATCGACAGTCTAAATTTCGAAGAGTACAAGAAACTTAATCCTAATACTAAGAAATTTCAATACGGTCCAGAGATGAAACGCGAATGGCGGAAGGTGCTGGATGAAGTTGTGATGCCTTTAGAGAATGAGTTGAGGTAGAAAAAAATCTGCGACATTAAAGAGGGGGAAACAGCATGGTTTCAGTCACAAAAAGAATTGAGCAAATTAAACAACCAAGGGGTGGTTATATACCAACCAAATCATTTTCGTCAAAGGAATTAACATCATCCAATGAACTTAAACCTTCAGAAAATATTCCGCCAAATCTAATTGGAATAACCGTAGATTACTTGACTAGGCTTATGCTGAATCCCAGCGCGGGCGCAAAAGAAGCATTTAAAATATCTTTGATGGGTGCAAATCGAGCGAATAAATTAATGATTGCAAAAATATTAGCAGACCAAATTTATGATTTGGATGATGAATCAATCACCGCAGCAATCAATCTCGTGAAATATGATTCGGTATTACGAAGCGGCTTCATCCCCGAGGATACCATGCTAGTTCCAAATGAGGATACTCTCTTTAACGTCAAAGAAATGGTGACAAGAAGCCTTAACTTTTTTGACGAGTATGGACCAATGACACTTGATTCTTTTACTTTTCCTGGGGGTTATACAGACAAAATTACATCAGGAGATGGCGACTTTCTGACGGCAGACACCTTATGGGATTTTAAAGTTTTAAAAGCTAATATCAAACCTCAACACACGCTTCAACTGCTTGTTTATTATCTGATGGGAATAAACTCGATTCATGATGAATTTCAGTCTCTAAATAAACTAGGTATCTTTAATCCAAGACTGAATACTGTTTATTTGCTTGAAATCGAAACCATCCCCAAAGAAGTCATTACGGCAGTGAACAAGGAAGTCATAGGCTATTAGTGAAGGCTTTACTTCTTTAAAACAAAGATTCAGCAGAAGATTAATCCAAGAGATACACTGTTGAATCATACGTTTTTTATTTTTTTACGAGGAGGATAATAGATGACCCTCATTAAACCCAAAAAGACTGATGTTTTGAGAGCGATTGCTAAAGCGAAAGGAATTTATGCTGAAGCTAACGATTTGCAAATGCAATTTAGTCGGAAACAAAATGATTTGAAGAAATGCATTTCATACGTAAAAGAGGAAACAATCAGAGAAGCATTCGGTAATACAGCAATTGAAAACTTCGCAAATGCGTATCCAGGAATTAAACTGTCTACATTGCAAAGGAACGGGATAACAAATGTCCATCAATTGCAGCAGCGAATTACAGACGCTAGAGGAATCGATGGCATCGGCGATCGGACGGAGGATGTGATTCAGCATTCTCTGAGCAACTATAAAAATGAATTAGCGAAAAGCTTATCCATCCGTTTTGATGTAGAGCGCAAAGATCCATCACATACTAAATTGTTACAATCTGTTTATCCGATAGACAAGGAAAAAGGCATAAGTGAAGAAGCTTTTGCGATTTCGCAATACTTTAATGGATATATAGATGATAAGATCCGAATCGTCAATCCCAAATGGAGTTGGACGCTTGAATGGTTTTTTAAGTCTGCAGATAAAAAAGCTGTTTTTGCAGTTGATCTAGAATTAATCCAATCATTCAACCAAAAATACGAGGAACAAACGAAGCAGCTACGTAAAGAACTGTCGGAAATTCAAACTTTTTCAGAAGAAGAAATTTGGGATGATTTTAAGAATAATGCAGCACGTTATTATGCAGTTTTAGAACCATACTTCAGTATTGGTCTTGAAAAAAATCATCCAGCTCATTCCTTATCTGCAGAAATTATCGAGAAAATAGAAAATACTGAATTAATGGTAGAAAAATTAAAGGTTAAACTGCGCGGGTGGCAGGATTTTGGAGCAAAATACGCAATAGTACAAAAAAAAGTCCTTATTGGCGATGAGATGGGGCTTGGGAAAACGATTGAAGCTATAGCTGTTATGGCTCATCTTGCGTATGGAGGTCAAAATGCCTTTATAGTTGTATGTCCAGCTAGTATTGTAATCAATTGGATGCGTGAAATTGAAAAGCATAGCGAATTGAAGCCATTTTTGGTTCATGGTCCTAGTCGAGAACATGCTTTCAATCAATGGCAAGTTGAAGGCGGCGTAGCCATTACAACTTATGAGACAATACAGCGTTTGAAACATGAAAATTTAGATAAAATAGACTTGTTAGTTGTAGATGAAGCCCATTACGTGAAAAACCCGGATGCAAAACGATCGCAGACTATCTATAGTTTGACTGAAAGAAGTGACAATGTACTTTATTTAACGGGGACACCGTTAGAAAACCGGCTCGCTGAAATGGTTAATTTGGTTGGTAAACTCCAGCCAGATATTACAAGGGAAATGGAGAATAGTGTGCAGTATATAGGCTCCAGTATTTTTAAGGAAAAAATTGCACCCGTTTATCTGCGACGAAATAAGGAAGATGTATTAACTGAACTCCCTGAATTGACACAAGTTGAAGAATGGCTGTCGTTTGGCCAAGAAGAGGGCCAAATTTATCGAGAGGCAGTCAGAAACGGAGAATTCATGTTGATGCGACGAGCTGGTTGGCAAGGGATAACAAAAAAGAAAAGCCCCAAACTGAATCGTCTCATCGAAATTTGCGAAGAAGCCGCTTCTAATGGAAAAAAAGTCATTGTCTTCAGCTTTTTTAAGAGTGTCATTAATACAATATGCACGGAACTGGGCGATAAAACGCTCACCCCTATAACGGGAGCTGTATCCTCCGCACAGAGGCAGGAAATTTTAGACACCTTTAAATCCTCAGAACAAAAACATGTGCTGGTTTCACAAATACAAGCAGGCGGAGTAGGCTTGAACATCCAGTCAGCCAGCATTGTCATTTTTTGTGAACCTCAAATAAAACCCACACTTGAGACTCAAGCCATTGCAAGAGCTTACCGGATGGGTCAGACGCAAAAAGTCTTTGTCTATCGACTATTGACCGAAAACAGCATCGATGAGCGAATGATGGAGATGTTAGATACTAAACAACAAGTATTTGATGATTATGCAAAGGATTCATACATTACCGATCATACCGCTGCCGCGAAAGATATTTCTGAAAAATCCATGGTCAAAAAGATCGTTGACATGGAAAGAGAGAGACTTCAGGTGGTCTAATATTCCCGATAAGTTATGCTGAAATATGTAATTTGAATAGGTAATCATTTGTTAACAAGAAAACGATACATTGAAAGGTAGGTTGTCTCACTGATGAGTACATACGAAACAAAAAATATGGCTGTTTCTTCAGTATTAACAGCAATTCGTGATGGAAATATTGCTATTCCAGAAATTCAGCGACCATTTGTTTGGGATGCGGTAAAAGTAAGAGACTTGATGGACTCGATGTATAACGGCTATCCGATAGGATTCATTATTACTTGGAGAAATGCTGATACACGGTTAAAAGATGGGAGCGTTTCGTCTGGGAAAAGCATCATCATTGATGGTCAACAAAGAATTACGGCATTGACTGCTGCAATGGTGGGACAAGAAGTATTAAACAAGAAGTTTCAAAAAAAACGTATCAAAATTTCCTTTAATCCAATTGAAGAACGTTTTGAAGTCTGGACACCTGCACTTGATAAAAGTAGTAAGTGGATTCCAGATATTAGTGTATTATTTCCTGATGCCTTCAATCAGTGGCAATTCATAAATGATTATGTTACTAAGAATGAAAGTACAGATGGAAATCGCGTTGGGAATGTTTTAGCTAAACTAATTGGTATGAAGAATATTCAAATTGGTGTTATTGAACTTAGTAGTGAACTTGAAATTGAAACAGTAACTGAAATATTTACAAGAATTAATTCCAAAGGGGTCAGTCTATCACAGTCCGATTTTGTAATGTCTAAGATCGCATCTAACACAGATTACCAGGGAGTAGATATCCGTAAGGCTATTGACTATTTCTGTCATGCATTAGCGAGCCCCAGTGATTTTGTGAATATTAAAAATAATGATCATGATTTTGTAAAAAGTCATCTCTTTGAAAAAATTAGTTGGGTGGGAAATCAAAAGCTATATTCATACATTCCTAAATATGCAGATATGGTAAAAGTTATTTTCGCCTATAAATTCAAACGCGGAAAAATTGGGCAATTAGTTCAGTTACTTTCCGGAAGAGATTTTGATGCAAAAGAGAATAGAGAAGAAATTGCTGAAGAAACTTTCCATAAATTTGAAGATGGTTTGATTGATTTTTGTAACAAGAATAATTTTGAAAATTATACTATGATTCTCCAATCAATGGGCATCCACAATTTTGATTACATTCGATCAATCAATGCCTTGAATTTTGGCTATGCGCTTTATTTGTTATTGAAAGAAAAAAAAGTAGATGCACAAAAAAGAGATTTCATCGTTCGTAGATTCGTTATGCTTTCACTACTGACGCAACGTTTTTCTGGTTCAAGTGAGTCACAGATTGATTTTGACATCCGAAGATTTGATGAGCTGGATCCTGAAAAACACCTCGCTGATATTGAAGCAGGCCAATTATCTGATGCTTTTTGGAATCACACGCTCATTCAGAGGTTGGAAACAAACCAAATTGGGCCTATCCACTATATTTATTTGTTTACGCAAATAAAAGAAAAGGATAAGGGGTTTTTGTCGAATCCAACAACTGTTCAGTCTATGTTGGATATGCATGGCGATATTCATCATATATTCCCCAAAAATTACCTAAGAAAAAATGGGATAAATGACAAGCGGGAATATAACCAAATTGCAAATTATGCTATGGTTAAAAAAGAAATCAATATAAAAATTAGTGACAAAGCACCAAGAGATTATCTTCATTTATTGGGGTTGTCACGAGAAGATAGCATTGTGAGAGATAATTTTGAAGAAAACGCAGTCCCAATAGAACTATTTGATATGGATGTAAATGATTATCAAGAATTTTTATCACTTAGACGCAAATTGATGGCTTCTAAAATTAAAGGTTATTACTATAGCCTGTGATATGATCCAGAATACAAGGCAAATACTGAAATGGGAGAGTTATTATGGACGAACTAACAATCAAACAAGCGGCAGAAAGGTCAAAAAAAATCCGGGAGCATTACCGCTCATTGGAAAAGAAACACCATGGCAGTGAATGGTCCGTGGAGGAGGATGCGTTGGCGTTTTTGACCGATGCGGGTCTTGTGGGGCGCTTGACGATGGCGCAGCAGGGTCGTTGGCCGGTCAGCGAGTCGAATGAAGCCGGATTGGAGCACAAAATCGGCGAAAGCATCTGGTGGCTGATGGTGTTGGCGGACCGGATGGGTATCGACAGCGAGGAAGCACTGGATAATTTCTTGAGCACAACCGAGAAGAGGTTTGATCTCTAGAAGCAATCATTTGTTGCATCCATGAATATTGGAATAAAGTCTCAAGAACAAAGGAAGCTTGTTCGATACTTCCCTTATCTCTACACCAAAACAGCATCAAGGAAACCACGACGATGGATTCCTTGATGCTGTTTTTGGTGTGTTCTTTTTTGGATGCATGCAAGAATCGTTAAAAAGGGCGTTGCGGGATAAAAAGAATTAGGTTATCATGTTCTTTGTAAACCTAATATATAAAATGGGTAACAATCGAAATGATATATACAGGAGGAGTTTAGTGATGAAGACAAAAGTTTTAACTAGGGTAACAATGATGGTGGCTTTGATGATTGTGTCGGGGGTATTGACGATTCCGCTGCCCGGTTTACCGGTTCCGATCGTTTTGCAAAATATGATGATGATGCTTGCGGGCGGGCTGCTTGGCAAGAAATATGGCCCTCTTGCTGTAAGTGTTTTTCTTCTGATGGTAGCGGTAGGTTTTCCGGTTTTATCCGGCGGACGGGGCGGTATTGCAATATTTGCCAGCGCAAGCGGCGGGTTTTTGGTTGGATATGTATTGGCACCGCTTGTGATCGGCTATTTGCTTGAAAAGAATTGGGAAAAACTTACTTTTGCCAAAGCCGTGCTTATTTTTATCATCGGAGGGACTTTGCTGATTGATTTTTGCGGCAGTTTTTCGATGGCGTATTACATGGGCAACTCTTGGTTAAACGGATTGAAGATGACGTTGGCCTTTGTTCCTCTGGATACGGTTAAAGCGATTTTAGCAGCTTGGATTACCTTGCGCCTCAAGAAACGCTACAGTCTGATTTCCTTAAAGTTAGCATAAATTGATTTAGGCAGGTGCGATGATGAAGCGTATAGATGATTGGCATGCAAAGAATGCTATGAAGACAGCAATAATTGATGGGGAAGAATCGCTGACCTACCAGCAATTGGAGGAGCGCGTTCAGGAACGCGCAAAGATTTTGGCAGGGATCCCTCAAAAAGTTTTCCTTGCACCGATGTCAAATACCATTGATCAGCTGATTATTTTCTTGGCATTAATCCGCGCAGACAAAGTAGCAGTACCCGTTAATGCCGGACTTTCTGACCAAGGATTGCAGGACATATTGAATCAGTTTGAGGATCCGCTGATGTTGACGGATATCCATACCATTTCCGAAAAAGCTGCCTTTCCCTTTGATTCTGCTGAATATGCGTCACCGAGCGATCTAGCGTTCATCGGCTTCACCTCAGGGACGACAGGACAGCCGAAGGGTTACCGCAGAACCCATCAATCATGGGTCAAGAGTTTTGAGGGGACGAATGCGTTGATACGCCAGTCCGGCAATCAAAGCGCCACGGTTTTTGGCTCGATGCACTATTCTTTGAGTCTGTACACGCTGATGCAGACGCTATATTTTGGGCAGACATTCATCCTGAATCAGCATTTTTCCACAAACCGCCTGATCGACCTTGTCAAGCAGACGGAGTCGTTGACCTGTTACCTTGTGCCGACGATGATCCACGCGCTCGTTTCCAAGCTGGAAGCTCATAATGAGGTGTTGACCGAAACCTATTCGATCGTTTCATCGGGCGCTAAGCTGAATGTGGACATCCGCAGGAAGCTGTACCGCTATTGCCCGAATGTGCAGTTATATGAATTCTATGGTTCATCGGAAACAAGCTACATCTCGATGGAAACCGTGCAGGGCATACCTTCCGATAATAGTGTCGGACAACTGTTTCCCGGCGTCGAGATCAGCATTGACCAGCCCAATGCTGAAGGCGTAGGTGAAATCCTGGTACGCAGCCCTTTAAATTTTGCGGGGTACCATCGCAAAGGCGAGGATCTCGTAGCCACAGTCGCATGCGTTTCGACCGGTGATCTGGGGAAATTAGCAGGGGATACGCTAGAGTACTACGGCCGGAAAGATGATTGCATCAATCGAGGCGGCGAGAAATTCTATCCCCTGGAATTTGAGCGACATCTATTAAAGCTGGCGGCTGTTGCTGAAATCATCGTGCTTGGCATGCCGGATGCACATTACAATGAAAAAATCGGAGCCGTCATTGTTTGGTCCGACCAAAATCTAGCAAAGAGCTTGGCCGAAATCAACTCTTATTTATCGGCCCGAATGTCCAGGCCTGCCAAAATCGATCACATTTTCGCTGTCGGAGCGATACCGAAACTGAACAACGGAAAGATATCCAGGAAACAATTACTTCATGAGTTAGCAAAGGAGCGAGTGCCCAGTGTCATCTAAGGTTTATATTGTCGAGGCTGCACGTTTGCCTATCGGAAAGTATGGCGGGATGTACAGCGACGTTGGTCCGGAAGAGCTAGGCGGATTCTTGATGAAAACAATGCTGTCCAAGCATCCAGGCCTAAACGAGCACATTGATGAGGTCATTGTCGGAAATGTGATCGGTGGCGGCGGCAATGTCGCCAGACGCGTTTCCTTAAAAGCAGATTTGCCTGTGGAAACGCCGGCGGTCACGGTAGACCGCCAATGCGCATCCGGGCTTGAAGCCATCGCTATCGGACACATGAAAATAATGTCCGGCTTCGGCGAAGTCATGATTTGCGGCGGCGTGGAAAGCAGCAGCCGCGCGCCGTGGCAGATTGAGCGGCCTAAATCGCTGTACGGCATGCAAGCCCCTCAAATATTGACACGCCAGCCACTGTCCACCAACGAATATGGCGATCCGGATATGGGCGCAGCTGCTGAGGAACTCGCTGAAAAGTATGGCATTTCCCGCCAACAGCAAGACGAGTTTGCACTGAAAAGCCAATTGAAGTACCAAACCGCCAAACAAGCTGGGGTATTCCAATCAGAAATCACACCTTTTCGAGTCAATGACGAGCTCCTGCTGCGTGACGATGAATGCCCGAGAAGCCGAAGCAATATGGAAAGCTTGAATCGATTGAAACCGGTCTTTAAGGCAACCGGCACCATTACGGCCGGAAATTGTTGTCCCGTCAATGATGGGGCAAGCTTCACGATTCTGGCATCAGAACGCGCTTGCCGGCTTTATCATCTGACGCCGATTGCGCAAGTTGTCGATGCTGTTGCGGTAGGGGTTGATCCCAATGACTTTGGGTTAGGTCCCGTTCCTGCCGTTGAAAAGCTGTTGGCGCGCCAAAAGTTAACGTTCGAAGACATCGATGTGATTGAGCTGAATGAAGCTTTTGCGGTGCAGGCATTGGCTTGTATCAAGCTGGGCAAGTTTCCGATCGAAAAAATCAACCCTTCCGGCGGGGCGACTGCATTCGGGCATCCGTACGGCGCTACAGGGGCAATCCTGGTCACGAGGCTGCTTACCGAATTGAACAGGAATGAAAAGAATCGACGCGGCATCGTTACGATGTGCGTAGGCGGAGGCCAAGGTGCGGCCATGCTCATCAGGAAGGTAGGCCCAATTGATGGCGAACAGTAAAATCATCAGCTTTTCCGAAGCGGATATCCGCGCGTACAATCAGCTCGTCGATCCATTTTTGGGCAGCAAAATAAGTCTCAGCTATCTGGCGACGTTATGGCAGGAATTCGCCTTGCCCGAATTAGCTGATCAAACGCCCATACTGATGAATCAATCCTTCAGCTGTTTCCGCGAACTTGGCTTCCATCAACCGTACGCCATTTCATTAAGCCTTACTGATAATGCGCCTTTTAAACCCGGCAAAGCTTGTTGGACATATACGTTGCTCATCAAGGAAGAAAATGAAGTGATTGCGACCTGCGCGACCACTTTGCTAGTGGAGGATCATACATGACATCAAAAGCAGACTGCTTGCTTTTCTCTCTGGAGGAATTGCAGGCCTACAAAAAAATTTCAAGAGATGCAAATCCGATTCATGACACCGGATTGGTGTTCGGCATTTTGATAATGGCCAAAGTCGAGGCGATTTTATCAGCCCATTGGGATTATCAAGCCATCACCAAATACGAGTACAAGTTCCTGAAACCGTTATTTGTGGGCGAACGTGCCCAGGTGAAATTTCTTCACGAAGGTAATTTTGAAGTTTGGCGAGAGAATGAATGCATCGGGAAGGGTGTTTGTATTGGCAAATAGAATCGTACTGATAACGGGCGGGGCAAGAGGCATAGGCTTGGCCTTGGCAAAAGCTTTTTTAAATGCGGGAGACCGGGTAGTCATCACTTCTAAGACTGCGGAAAGCATCGAACAGGCAGAGGCGGATTTGGTCCAGTACAAAGATCAGCTTTGGGCGAAGCGCTGTGATGTCCGCAACTGCGAGGACTGCCGACGATTGGTCCAGGACATTGTTCAGAATTTTGGCAGGATCGATATTCTGATCAACAACGCAGGCATTTGCGCAGACAGGCAATTTTATAAGATGAGCGAGGAAAATTGGGATCACGTTATGGACACCAACATCAACAGCTTATACAATGTCACCCACTCGGTGGTGCAGCAGATGATGAAACAGCCGGAAACCAGTTTTATTTATTCCATGACTTCAACCGCCGGCATGTACGGTGTTTTTGGGCAAACGAATTACAGCGCCAGCAAAGCCGCTGTGATCGGATTTACTTATGCTTTGGCGGAAGAGGTCAAGCGTTTTAACATACAGGTGAATGCCGTTTCGCCAGCCGCGAAAACCGACATGACGATTCCGGCCATCAAGCGCGCTGAGGAAGAATGTTTGAGAAAAGGCGAACCTTTCCCCGATTATTGGCGAATTGGTTCGAGCGAGCAGGTTGCGACACGGATCATCCAATTGATCGATTCGCCGAAGACGCCCACGGGAACAGTATTCGGGATCAATGGCGAGCAAGTTTGGAACTATCACCGGCCGGAAAGGTCCGAATATTGTATTTGAAGCATGTGGAATCGGAGAGGGAGCGCTTTTCGCTTTGCAATAGAAGTAAAGGGTTACGAAAAATGTAAAAAAACGGAGGGCAACGAATAATGACAACTGTGGCGCAACTATTGGGTATCGAATATCCCATTCTGCAAGGGGCAATGGCAAACATCTCAACACATAAACTTGTAGGCCCCGTTTCGGAAGCGGGAGGGTTGGGCATCATCGGTGCGTGCGGCATGTCCGCAGAACAGCTCCGCAAAGAAATACGTTTGACGCGCGCAATCACAAACAAACCGTTCGGAGTAAACCTGATGCTGCAGATGCCAAACTGTGATGAACTTGTGCAAGTCATCGTCGAAGAAGGGGTCGGAGTAGTAACGACGGGAGCCGGGTCGCCAAAGAAATATATGCCGATTTTCAAAGCAGCAGGCATCAAGGTGATCCCCGTCATCGCCTCGGTCAAACATGCCATAAAAATGGAGGCGGCAGGGGCGGATGCAGTCATTGCCGAAGGACAGGAAGCCGGCGGGCACATCGGGCAGACCGCATCCCTTTCCCTGTTGCCCCAAGTTGTCGATGCCGTCGCTATCCCCGTTTTGGGAGCAGGCGGAGTCGGGGACGGCCGTTCGGTAGCCGCGATGTATGCCTTAGGTGCACAGGGCATACAAGCCGGGACCTTATTCCTGTCCGCGGAAGAATGCCCGATTTCGGACAAGTACAAACAATTTTTGCTTGACGCTAATGACACAGCGACAATTGTGACCGGCCGCAAAACCAATGAGCCGATGCGTTCACTACGCAATCCGATGTTGGAGCAATACGCTGCCATGGAAGAAGCAAACGCACCCCATGAAGAGCTGGAGAAATTGACGGTCGGATCATTGGCTCGCGCAGTCCATGAGGGGGATATCGAAACGGGTTCATGCATGGCAGGTGAAATCGCCGGAATGATCGGAAACATCCGTCCCGCCAAACAAATCATCGAAGAGTTGTTCACTGAAGCAGAGGCTGTATTGGCAAAACTGAAAATTGCTTATTGAAATAAGAAGACGATATCGGAAATTAGAGCTGAAAACCTCCTATCAGAGGTTTTTGGCTCTAATTTATTTGGAACAATTAAATTCCTGATTTGTATGATAGTTTGGTAAGATAGTAACCATAAGACTGCTCTCTCGTTGTGCTGAGTGGAAATGTTTTGGAGGTGAAAAAAATGTACAATCATCAATTGGATACATTCATAAAAGTTGCCGATTCAGGCAGTTTCAATAAAGCGTCTGAAGAACTATTTGTATCGCCGAATGCCGTCATGAAGCAAATCAATCTTCTGGAAAACAGTCTGGGATTTGACTTGTTTGTCAGAACGCATAGGGGCGTCCACTTGACGCCTGCGGGCGAATCCTTGTACCGGGATGCAAAGTATCTCATCCAGTATGCCAAAGATTCAATCGTCCGAGCCGAAAAAATGCTGGCTGAACCCAAGCGCGTACTGAGGATCGGGACCTCATTGACGACACCTGTACAATTTCTGGTCAGTCTGTGGCCCCAGATCCGCCAACACAATCCGGAACTGAAATTCGAGCTGGTCTCATTCGAAAACACCCCGGAAAATGCGCGGGAAATCATGAATCATTTCGGCAGGAACATCGATGTGGTCGCCGGCATATACAGCGATAACATATTGAGCGAGCGGCGATGTTCGGCATTGAAATTGTATGATACACCCCTTTGTGCGGCGGTCCCGCTCCATCATCGCTTGGCAGCAAATGATGAAATAGCGATCGAGGACCTGTTCGACGAAACTGTCATGCTCATCAAACGCGGCTACATGAGTGCCTTTGATGAAATCAGGGATGATCTGGCAGAAAACTATCCGCAGATCCAGATTGAAGATTTTTCATTCTTCGATGTGAATGTCTTCAATAAATGTGAAAATGACAATGCGGTTCTTATCGGCGTGAAGGAATGGGAAAATGTCCATCCGTTGCTGAAAATCATTCCGATCAGCTGGAAGCATACGATTCCGATTGGGATCCTGCATTCAAATACGCCATCCAATGATGTGAAAGAATTCCTGAAAATCATCAGTCAGATATACGAGGTACAGTCCTAACCTTTGGGTTGCAACTCGTGAGCCAAGAGAGACTTCTAAAGAGTCTCTTTTTTACTATACTTAAGTTGTAATAGAACGAAGGGGGAAACAGAGATGAAGACAAGAGTATTGGGGAGAGGATTGGAAGTATCGGCAATCGGGCTTGGCTGCATGGGGATGGATCATGCCTACGGTGCGCCGGCTGACAGGGAAGAAATGATCAAGCTGATCCGGCGCGCTGTCGAATTGGGCTGCAATTTCTTTGATACCGCGGTTGTCTACGGTGAAGCGAATGAAGTGTTGTTGGGCAAAGCCTTGGAAATCTACAACCGTGAAGACGTGATCATCGCCACCAAATTCGGCATCTACGGGCAGAAAATGGTTGATGGCAAACCTGAAAATGATCTGAACAGCAAGCCGGATTCCATCAGGGAACAACTGGAAGGCTCATTGGAACGTTTGGGCGTTGACTACATCGATCTGTATTATCAACACCGTGTCGATCCCGAGGTTGAACCGGAAGTGGTTGCCGGGGTAATGAAGGAATTGATGGCTGAAGGGAAAATCAAACATTGGGGCTTATCCAATGCGCCTTTGGATTACTTAAGAAGAGCCCACGCTGTCTGTCCGGTAACCTGCATCGAAAATCAATATTCGATGGTTTTCAGAGCACCGGAAAAGGAAATCTTTAAAGTATGCGAAGAATTAGGCATCGGCTTTGTGGCGTATTCACCGCTCGGAAATGGTTTCTTGAGCGGAAAATATGATGCGAACACATTATATCCGGAAGGGGACTTCCGAAACAAGATGGGCAGATTCAGCCCTGAAGTGATGCAAAAAAACCAAGCGCTGTTGGACTTGTTGAAAGAAATCGCCGACAGCAAGGACGCAACGAGCGCGCAAATCGTTTTGGCTTGGGAACTTGCCCAAAAACCATGGATCGTCCCGATTCCCGGAACAACGAAAATGCACCGTTTGGAAGAAAACTTGGGCGGGGCAGCTATCGAATTGAGCCCTGAGGAATTGAAGGACATCAACGCAGCCTTGGATGCTCTTGATATCGATGAAACGCATTTCTAAAAGGATCAGTGTATCCTGCAGTTCTGCCTGAAATTGGAATATTGTTGTAAATTTTGAAATCAGACGCGAAGGGAAGCAAACGTATGCTGGCCAATGGGACGCAAAAAGTTTTGATTGTTGGTGACGACTGGGGGCCGGCTGTCACCAAAACAATCATTGAATTGGATCAAACCGTTTCAGCTGATTCAATCATCAACAAAGAAAATGAATTTACAGTCATGGAAACTAAAGAAAGTTTCGATTACCAAACGCGCGCTCTCAAACATCCAATAACCTCATCGGAGCGCACTATTTTGGCTGTTTATGCATCCGATGAATCCGGCAATGAAGTAAGGACCGCTTCGAAGCACATTGCGATTGAGCTGTACACATCTCCTGCTGAAGGATCCCCGTTCATTTTTGATCTGAATACACTATTCAATTCTTGGTGCATTCCCTATCAATTGGACGTGCGATTGAATGGGACGCTGGAGACTGTTGGTGGTCAAACGATTGATGCCTTGAATATTGAAAAAGAGATAGACGTTGCTGGTGAGGGTAAAATTTGTCCTCAGGTAGCGAAATTCAATAATGCCGCCTATCTGGCGAAAGATGGCAGAACGTATGCTTATGGGGAATACGTGCCGGCAAAGGATGATCATAGACATCCACTGGTCATTTGGCTGCATGGTGTCGGCGAAGGCGGAAAAGACCCTGAAATTGCATATCTTGGTAATAAGGTAACTGCACTGACCGAGGCGGATTTTCAGAAACGTTTTGGAGGCGCGTATATTTTAGTGCCTCAATGCCCAACAGCATGGATGGATGCGGGCTCAGGGGATTGGGAACACTGGACCCATGGCGAAAAACCGTCGATTTACACGGAAGGGTTGTTTGATTTGATCGATGCCTATGTACAAGGCAATCCTGCTATCGATCCGAAGCGGATTATTGTGGGCGGATGTTCCAACGGCGGTTTCATGACAATGGAATTAGTGTTCAATCACCCAGACTATTTCGCTGCCGCCTATCCGGTATGCCAAGGCTATGACAATGCCTTTGTATCTGATGAAATGATCGCATCGATCAAAGATTTGCCGATCTGGTTCACTTATTCCACCTTGGATCAGCCTTTCAGTGATGCGTATTCCGTCCCTTTGATTAAGCGGTTAAAGGAACTCAAATCAGAGAATCTGCATGTTTCCATTTTTGATAAAGTAACGGACCTTACAGACCGATTTAAGGATGAAAATGGCGATTCTTACGCATACAATGCCCATTGGTCCTGGATCAGCTTCTTCAATAATCAATGCGTTGATGAGAATGGCATCAACGAATGGGATTGGTTGGCAGAACAATCAGCAAAGTAAACTGTGGCAGAAAAGAGTCTGATGAATGTGAAAGCATTTATACAAATCCATGCGCTTTTTCTGTATAATCAAAACAGAGGTGTGGACAATGCTAATAAAAGAACAACTACAGGATTTCGATACGTTATCCTTTGCTGAAAAATCAGTGGCTGAAAAGCTGGTTGAATTAGGCAGTGACATCAAGGATATTTCGGTAAGGGAATTGGCTTCTCTTGCCTACACGGCGACTTCAGCAGTTACGCGTTTGTGCGTCAAATTGGGCTACAAAGGGTACAATGATTTCAAGGATGCCTATTTAGCGGAATTGGTATACATAAATAATCATTTTCAGCACATCGATGCGAATACCCCGTTCTATAAGGATGATAGCCTTTCGAGAGTCACCAGCTCCATTGCGCATCTTTATGAGGAAACCGCCAAGGACACGCTATCGCTGATAGATTATGCTCAGCTTATTCATGCAACCACTCTTTTGAACAAAGCGAAGCATATCTATGTGTTATGCATCGGGTCCGGCATAGATATAGCAAAAGTGTTCGCTGATCGGTTGATGCGGATCGGCAAAAAAGTAACGATTTCCGATAATCAGAACTTGCAGTATTACCAATCGTACAATGCTGATAAGGATGATTGTTTCATTATCATTTCCTATACCGGCACAACTTCAAAAACAAGGACCTATTTTGAAAATGTGGTAAAATCTGAGGCATCGTGTATCGTCATCACTTCTGTCGGCGAAAACTATTTGAGCGAGAAGGCCGATGCCACTTTGCATATGACGACACGTGAAAAAATGCACAGCAATATCGGCAGTTTTTCCTCTTCAGCATCCACGATGTTGCTGTTGGATATATTGTACAGCAGTCTCTTCCATAAAAATTATGATGAGAATTTTGCGAAGAAAAAACAACTTGCGCTTGATTATGAACATTGCCGTTTAAGCAGCAACGAAGTCATGAATGAGGATTGAAAACACTGTTTTCAATCCTCATATCCAAAAAAACACTGTTTTGGAAACAGTGTTTTTTTGTTTGGGAAAATGATTGTTTTCAGGTGGTGTCATTGGTATTTTATCTGTGAGAGGAAAGTATGCTCATTAAAACACAAAAAATGGATGCTTCTACGGTATTTTTAGACAAAGCATGAAGGAGACAAAAAAATGTTTGAAAAGTTATTTGAACCAATAAAGATAGGTACGCTTGAGGTGGAGAACAGATTTGTCGTTCCCGCCATGGACAGTCACTACACCAATAAGGAGCATTATTTTGAGAAACGGGCATTTGAATACTATGCCGCTAGAGCAAAAGGCGGATTCGGCCTCATCATCACCGAATTTATCTGCGTCAGTGAAGAAGGACTAGCCGAAGCGACTCAGGCAGCAATCTATGATGACAAATTTATCCCGTCCCTCAGCAGACTAACGGAAAGAGTCCACCAGGAGAACGGAAAAATCTTTGCTCAAATTCAGCATTCCGGCAGAATCAGAGGCGAAGGCACGAGTACCTTGCCTCCGGTCGGTCCCAGTGCCTTGCCGATGCCCGGGAAAAATGAAGTGGTTCATGAATTGACGACCGATGAAGTTAAAGAGATCGTCCAGAAGTTTATCGCTGCCGCAGTTCGGGCCCAGGCGGCAAATTTTGATGGGGTAGAAATTCACGGTGCCCATGGCTATTTGCTGGCGGAATTTTTATCCAAAGGTGTCAATAAAAGAAGTGACGAGTACGGCGGAAACATCACAAACAGAGGCAGGATTGTTGCCGAAATTATTCAAGGCATCAAAAAAGAATGCGGCCAGGATTTCCCGGTTATTGTAAGAACAAGCGGTGATGAAGCGCAGTATGGCTACAACAATCTGGAAGATGCCAAGGCACAGGCTTTATTGTTTCAGGAGTCAGGCGCAGATGCGCTTCACATCTCATATGGGGTTGCTGTCCAATCCAACTACATCGCTTCAGGCTTCAATATTCCGAATGCGAAAGCTGTGAAGGAGTGTTTGGATATCCCTGTCATTGTGGTTGGCAGAATAAACGACCCTATGCTGGCGAACAGTGTTATTGCTTCAGGCAGTGCCGATTTTGTCGCTCTGGGACGCCAATCCATTTGTGACAGTGAATTTGTCAATAAAGTCAAAGAGAACCGGATCAATGAGTTGCTGACTTGCACAGGCTGTATGCAGAGATGTTTCTACACTTCTTCGTTTGAAGAAGGCGAAGGAACATCCTGCATGATCAATCCATTCAGCGGCAAAGAATCGACATGGGTGATCGAGACAGCCGAAGATAAGAAGAAAATTCTTGTCGTCGGGGCTGGCGTAGGCGGACTGCAGGCAAGCTGGATCCTGGCCAAACGAGGACATGAAGTCACTCTAGCGGAAAAAAGCAATTTCCTGGGCGGCCAATATCGATTGGCGAGCATTCCGCCGATGAAACAGGATTTGGTCAAGACCGTCTCAACTTATGCTGCGTTCTGTGAAAAATATGGTGTTAAGATATTAAGCAATACTTTTGTGGATGAACAGTTCATTGCGGAAAATCAGGCTGATGTCATCGTCGTTTCGACCGGCTCCGTTCCGATTGTTCCGCGCATTGAAGGTATTGAGAATGAAAATGTTTATCTTGCTAATGACGTCTTAGCCAGCTCCGTCTTGTTGCAAAATAAAAAAGTCCTCGTTTTGGGCGCTGGGTTAGTTGGAGCGGAGACCGCCGAATTGTTGGGCGAATACGGCAATGACGTAACCATCATGGATATGCTCGATACGGTCGCCCCTCTTGCGATGAAACGACCTAGAATGGATCTGTTGGCGCGCCTTGAAAAACATCAGACAAACATTATTCTCGAAAGCAAAGTCATCAAAATCAATGAAGACGGCGTGGAATATGAAAAAAACAATCAGCAAAATACGCTCAATGGATATGACGCAATCGTACTGGCGTTCGGATCAAAACCAAATAATCAGTTGTTTGAGCTGATGAAACAAAAACATCCGAGTGTCTATTCGATCGGGGACAGCGACTGCGTGGCGGATGCCAAAAAAGCCATTTATGATGCGACAAAATTAGCTTTGGAAATATAGGAGGGAATAGCATGGACAGAATAGTGATCGTAACAGGCGGAACAAGGGGAATCGGATATGAGACCGCCAAAAAATATTTAAACGAGAACGATAAAGTCATCATCGCAAGCATTGATGACGAAAAAACGGTTGAAAAAGTGGTCCAGGAATTATCGCAGATAGGCGAAGTCACTTTCTACAAATGCAATGTTGCCTGCAAAGAGGATTGCGAAGATCTGGTCAAAGAAACCATCCTGAAATACGGACGCATCGATGTGCTGGCACATGTTGCCGGCATTGTAGGGAAAAGAGACGCCTTTACGGAGATTGATTTGGAAGATACGCTGAATGTCATCAAAGTGAACCTGATGGGGACGATCAACATCGGGCATTACGTGAGCCAAGAGATGGTCAAACAGAAATCAGGCGTTATTGTGAACGTGGGCTCGATCTGCGGATTTATGGCCAATTCAGAGGCCATTGGGTATCATGCCAGCAAAGGCGGCGTGAAGATGGTGACGCAAGCAATGGCAAGAGAGCTTTCGCCTTATGGCATCCGCGTCGTTTCCGTCGCTCCAGGTTGGGTAAAAACAGGAATGATCGATAAACCAATCGAGGAGATGGGGAGCAAGCTGCATATGAAAGGCAGAATCATCGAGCCGAAAGAAATCGCTGATGCAATCTATCTCATGACCTTAAAAGAAGCAAGTGCCATCAACGGAAGCACAGTCATGGTTGATGATGGCTATTCGTCATTCAAAGGCATTGACGGCTATCAGATTTAATAGGTAAACTCTAAAACCCCATCCGAGAACTGGACACTCAAAAACGAGTGTTTCGGTTTTCGGGTGGGGTTTTAGGTTCCTGATTCGATTTTCTCGTAAGGGTTTTGCCTTTCTTTAATTTCAGCGATTGTACCAAGGAACTGTCAGGTACTGGTAAGTTGTTTTGAAGTACAGTGCTATAATAACTTTTATATCACTGTAGAAGGGGAGAAGCATATGTACGATTTGACGAATGATTTCCATATTGCGGTCCCGACCGCGTTTTACGAAAACGAGGATCTGAATACGGAGGCGACGTTGCAGCATGTCATGCATCTGTACGGTCAGGGGGTGAAATCCGTCCTGGTGTGCGGCACGACAGGGGAGCAGCACAGTCTATCGTTGACCGAGAAACTGCAATTGCTGGAAAGCATCGATGCGACCAGTTTCCTGCCGGATGACTTGGAGATACTCTTCGGAGTAGCCAGCATCAGGCAGAAGGAAGCCCTGCAGCTGGCTGAGAAAATCAATACGAGCCCGAAAATCAGCGGCGTGCTGTTGGGTTTTCCACCTTATATCCTGCTTTCACAAATAGAAGCGATGCGCTATGTGGAAGCCATCGCAAAAGTCATCGATAAGCCCATCATCCTCTACAACAATCCGCGGCGGACGGGATTCAATCTGGAGTTGGACACTTTTGCTGAACTGATCAAGCTGCCGAACATCATCGGCATCAAGGACGCGGGGGAAAGTGCGCGTATCCCCGAATTGATTTCCGTTGCGGCCAAAAAAATCTACGTCTATGCCGGCGGGGAGATTGATTTGGACAAAAAGATCGCATTGGGCGCAAACCGTTTGTCCTCCATGGCGGGTAATCTGTATCCGACCGAGGTAGAAGCATATTTCACGGATTTGTTGCGCGGGCGCGCGGACAAAACAAAAAACGCCGGAATCGAAGAGAAGATTCACAACGTTTTTTCGGATAACCCGATTATATACATTAAAAACGAAATCACGAAGCACATGCAGATCGATATGGGGATTGCGCGATCGCCGCTTGGTAATTAGCATCAGATATCATAAGCAAAGTGATATTCGCCGTACGGCACATCCATAACGAGAACTCCATCATCCAACCGATTGAATTCTAATGATTCTGTTCGGCCGAGTTTGAACGTTTCTCCCATCAAGGTGACATGTTTGTTCGTGCTCGGATTCAGCGTTAGCTCCGGATAGTCAAGCGTGATGGAAGCAATCAGTTTCTCCGGATCTGCAGGTTTGGGAAGGACAATGAGCGCTCGGGTGTTTGCCGGTATGGTGACTTCCATTTTGAATGTTTTATCCAGGAGTTCCCATTTATTTGCGAGCAGCCCGTAAACAGTATCCAACCTACAGTCAGCCTTTTTGATTTTTAAATTTTCAGGCAATACTGGATAAATCAAGCTGCGTTTATAGCCAGGCGCCAGTTTCCGCAGCCCGCCGACATATTGGTAAAGGAAATCCCCAATTGAACCGTAGGCATAATGGTTGAGGGAATTCATGCCATCGGGACTCATTGTTTTGTCTTCCAGTACGGAATTCCATCTTTCCCAGATTGTTGTGCCACCGGCATTCACTTGGTACAGCCAAGAAGGATAGTCCTCATTGAACAGCAGGGTGTAGGCCAACTCCGGATGCCCATTTTCGATCAATACTTCACAGATGTACGGTGTGCCTAAGAAGCCAGTGTTCAGGTGGCTATTTTCTTTTTTGATCAGTTTCACCAAATTATTTACCGCTTTTTCTTTTGCTGCGCCGGATACCATTCCGAATTTTAGTGCCAATATGTTTGCGGTCTGGGTGTTGCAGACCAATTCTGACTGTTCGTTCAGATAGTGCTTTTTAAAATTGGATAGTATTTGCTGGTGCACATCCGTATAAAATGCATGATCGGCAGCATCACCAAGAAGCTTCGCGGCGTCCGCAAGGATCCTTGTCGATTCTGCATAGAATACAGTCGCAATCAGGCTGCTGTCTGTTCCGCCGAATACAGGATCCGAATCCGGTCCCGCGGAATCCAATGCCAGCCAATCTCCCAGTTGGATATCCGTGTCCCATAAGTAAGGATTATCTCCACGGGAATAAATGTAGTTGACCCAAGCTTTCATACTCGGATACTGTTCCGCCAGGATCGATTCATCGTCAAAGGTCTGATAAAGCGTCCAAGGAATAATGGTTGCCGCATCGCCCCAACCGGCCGTGGCGTTCATCATGCCTTCGCTGAAAAGGCCCTTAAGGATATCTGGCACTACAAGCGGTACGGCACCGTGTTGCTCGGCCTGCTCAAGCGCCAGATCCTTCAGCCACTTTTTGAAGAATGTCTGGGTATCGACAAGAAAACTTGCCGACTGGGCAAAAATCTGCGCGTCGCCAGTCCAACCCAAACGTTCATCGCGTTGCGGACAGTCGGTAGGGATATCAAAGAAATTCCCTTTAAGTGACCATTCGATGTTCTGTTGGAGCCGATTGATTTTAGGATTATCCGTTTCAAACGTGCCGGTTTTTTTCATGGCGGAGGATAGGACGACCGCCGTTACATCAGTCAAAGGGATATTTTCCTCAAGACCTTCGATCTTGATGTATCTGAACCCATGATAAGTAAAATGGGGTTCCAAAATGTCTTCGTTTCCGGACAAAATGTAAGTATCCGTAGCTTCAGCTTGACGCAGATTGTCCGTATAAAAAATGGAATCGTGCTTCAGGAATTCTGCGTGCTTGATTGTGATTACTTGTCCCTTTTTTCCTTGGAGCTTTATATTAATCCAGCCGACCAGATTTTGACCCATATCCAAGACAAGCGAGCCATCGGAATCAATCCATGCTCGTTTAGCTGAAACACTCTCGATTTGCTGGACGCTAGGACCCTGTTGGATGACCAAACGGTTGATGGGATAAGTGATTGGCACCATTTTACCTAGTTCATGATTCGATTCCCGAAAATCGATCTTTTCACCATTATAGATATCGGAGTAGTGGATAGGACTGTTGCAGTGTTTCCAAGTCTCGTCGGTGCAGATAGATGCCATTGACCCATCCAGGTATTCTATTGTCAATTCGGCGATGACAGCATTCCGGTTTCCAAATTTGTTTTTTGTCTGGTCCCAGCCGTAGAAGCCGCTGTACCAACCTTCGGCAACCGTGATTTCAATGTTGTTCAATTCGTTTAAGCAGTCGCTGACATCATAGACTTGGAATTGGACACGATGATTGTAATCAGTGAAGCCAGGACGGAAGTAGTCGTCGCTGACCTTGCTCCCATTTATTTTTGCTTCATAGAGGCCCAGACTGGAAATATTCAGTCTGGCCTTTTTTATTTTCTTTTCCAATCGGAAATCCTTGGTCGCCACGAAAGGTCTTTTCATGGTGTTTCCGTCTCTGTTTTCAGGGCTAATCCAGCGCGCTGACCAATTCTTGATCGGTGCCTCAAAGTATTGGACTGAAGACCATGAAGATAAATGGTTTTCTGTATCCAATACTTGCACGCGGTAATAATAGGTTACCTGCTCATCAAATTCGAATTGTGTCAATGTGTAACTGTTTTTGTCTGAGAAGGTTTCGATATTCAACAGGAGTGCATCAAATTTTTCGTCGCAGGAAATTTGAAAAATATACTTCTTCTGGTAACCGCTATCAATTTTCCATTTGAATAGTAGTGGCAAACTGGGCTGTAGGCTGTTGTATTCTCCGTTACACTTCAAGTCCGTTATTTTCATTGTTCAAAACCTTCCATTCGTTTTTTTGTGCATGCTGGATTATTAAAGTAAAACGCTTTAAGCGTTGTTTGTTTAAAACAAATCTAACAGAAAAGGAAGGGAAGTTGAACATTCAAAACTAAGCAATTCCTTGTCCAAATCATAGATGTATTGACAAGTTTGCCGAATCTATGATTTGGATAAAAAACTTCTATGTTTCGGAAGTTGCACTGGGACAGTAAAACCATTACATTGAACGTAAATCAAATATTGGAAGAGGTAATGGTCATGTCGATTAACGAAAAAGATGCTCGATGGCTGTGGTATCCTGGCGATTTTGAAATTCGTCAAGGATTGATCCAAAACTTTGCGCGTGAGGAAAGAGGCTTCGATTGGCCAGCTTATTGGCATATGGATGATTGCCACAGAAACGTAAAATTCAAGAGATACTATGATTTGGATGAATCTGTGACATTCACCGTGCACGCCAGAGGAGTCGGCTATGTTGAAGTAAACGGAGAAAAGTATCCGTTCGGAAAGGAAATCGTTTGTCCGAATGGGAAGAGCAAAATCCGCATTTTTGTGGGGAATCTCAACGGCTTGCCAGCGATGTACATCCAGGGTGATCAGATCCGTTCGGACAACGGGTGGGCAGCGAGCAACTTCATCGATGAGGCACCTGCTGGATGGAGCAACCTGTATTTTGATGTCAACAAGGATCCGAATATCCTGACATATGACAAAGAACTTGTTTTTCCAGTCTCCAAAACAGCGGTCAACCAAGGCGTACTGTTCGATTTCGGCAGAGCCGTCAATGGTGAAGTTGCCGTTGCGTCCCGCAATGATGTGCCGGTCCTGTTGTGCTACGGTGAATCGGATGTCGAGGCAATGGACGTTGAACGATGCTATTACAAGCAACACGACGTCACCTCGAAATCTCAGGTCAGGAAGAGGGCTTTCCGTTATATATTTGTGCCGTTGACCGAAAGTGATGCAATCGATTTGGCAGCAGTGCATGAATTCATACCTCTGGAGAGGAGAGCTCACTTTACATCGGATGATGCGCTGCTGAATAAGATCTGGAAGGTCTCAGAGGACACTTTCAAATTATGCAGTGATCTGTTTTTTATTGATGGGATCAAGCGGGATCGATGGATTTGGTCGGGCGATGCCTATCAGTCCTATTTGATCAACCAGTATCTGTTTTTTGATGAGGACATCAACAAAAGGACCATTCTGGCTTTGAGGGGCCAAAATGAAATCAAGGAGCACCTCAATACCATCGTCGATTATTCCATATTATGGGTAATCGGGATCGAGAATCATTACATGATGACGAAGGATATGGATTTCCTTGAAATGGTTTATCCGAAAATGGAATCGATGATGGCCTATCTGCAGGCGCAGACCAATGAACTTGGATTTATTTACGGGAGAGAGAAGGACTGGATTTTCATCGATTGGTCCGAAATGGACAAGAGTGGTACTTTGGCAGCTGAACAAGTGCTCCTGTTGAAAGCTTACCAGTCGGTGATTGTCTGCGGAGGGATCCTCGATAGAAATGTTGAAGCCTATCAGGCGGCGTATGCTAGGCTTTCTGAAAATTTATTGGCTTATTTTTGGGATGGGGAGTTGGGGGCTTTCATCGATGGCTACGAATCCGGAAAGAGAAGTGTTACCCGTCACGCGAATATTTTTGCAGTCCTGTTCGATCTGGTCGATGCGGAAAAGCAGCAGAGCATTTTAACAAATGTCTTGCTGAACGACAGCATCACCCAAATCACAACCCCATACTTCAAATTTTATGAACAGGATGCACTCTGTAAACTCGGAGAAACGCAGAGAGTCTATGATACGATCCTTTCCTATTGGGGAGGCATGCTGGATAAGGGCGCGGTGACTTTCTGGGAGGAATACAATCCGGAGGAAACGGGTGCGGAAATGTACAGCATGTACGGCGATCCATACGGAAAAAGTTTATGCCACGCATGGGGAGCAAGCCCTATCTATTTGTTGGGAAAGCATTTTATTGGCCTTGAAGCAACGAAACCAGGCTATGAAACTTTCAGCCTAAAGCCGAGTCTGGACTGTTTCGATGCGTTGAACTGCAGCCTCCCGGTGAAGGATGGTTCAGTCACTCTCGAGAAAGCGGAAGGACTGTTGAAGATCACAAGCACAAAAGCGGGCGGAACGCTTTATTGGAGCGGAGAAGCATTGGCGATTCCCGTGGATCAGCCGCTGGTCGTAACATTATAGAATAAGGAAAAAGCAGCTCTGCCTACGCAGGAGAGCTGCTTTTCCTTATTTCCTTAGGTGTTCTGGTCTCATACTTTCTGAATAATTTGTAGAGGGAAGCAGTCTCTTCGTATCCGATGCGGTGACTGACCTCCTCCATGGACAGATTGCTTTCCGTGATCAGCTCGTACGCGACCGAAAACCGCTTCCTGTTCAACAATTCCTGGAAGCTGTTCCCGGCTTCCTTTTTTAACTTGTTGCTTAAATAGGCTTGGTTATAGCCGAACCGTTCCGACAGCGTATCGAGACTGATTGTTGGGTAATTCTTGTCGATGCAGTCAAGTATCTGGAGGATTGGGCTGTTTTCCTTATTTTGTGCATGCTGTTGATTCCTTTTGTCGTAAAGATCAGTCAGTTCCATCAGGATCAAGGATAAGTACAGATTCAGCGTTTTTGTCTTGTGGATATGCGGTCCAAAATTCGCCAACAACATATTGGTCATCAAGGAGGTCAATGCTTCACTTTCTTTTCCGGAAAAGAGCAAAAAATGAGTATGATTGGCCGAATCGGTCGAAGCATTGACCATGAACGAAGAGACCAGATTGGTATTGCTGACAAGATTTGAGAGAATGCTGGTGGAGATGGTCTCTTCCCTCAGCAAAATATTGATGAGGATATCCTTTTCTCCGGTGTGTTCGATCCGTTGAGTGGCATCGCGATCGATCAGCAGAAGATCTCCTTGTTCCAATACAATTTTTTCCCCATTGATTTCTTGGCTGCAGGAACCCGCGTACATGTAATTTAGTTCCACAAACTCATGGGAGTGTTCAGGAACGGGAGCGTACCTCGGGTGTTTGCTGATGTGGATGTTGCCCTCGTCAAATAAGGATTCGCGTTTTATTCGATTCGGGGCATCGCTCTCCTTAAATGAAGCTATGTAATCCATTTTTTGCCTGATCTCATATTCATCCTCTTGATGCAACAACAAATCCAGCTCGGCTATATTCATGGCTTGATTCACCTCCAAAAAATGATTGTATTCATCCCGTTTATAGGGGTTTCTGCTTGAAATCGGATAAGGATTGCTTCGTGACGCTCTTGAATACCGTGCTGAAGTAGGTCGCATTTTTGAAACCAACCCGTTCGGCGATTTCATAGGCCCGTAAGTTTGTCGTCCGCAGCAGGATCTTTGCCTTCTCAACCCTCAACAAATTGATATAGTTTTTTACATTTATTCCGGTTTCTGTTTTGAACAGATTTGAAAAATAATTTTCGCTGAGGCCGATATGCCCGGCAATCTCATAAAGCATCAGATCCGATGCAAAGTTCTCTTTTATATAAGCGATCGCTTTAGTTATTTCGGGATTGTTGCCTTTGTAAAAAGAATGATTTTCGGTCAGCTTATGGATGTAGTCCTTCAGGAAAATGATTTTTTCATCCAATCTTTCCTTTGATTTGATGACGTCGACAAAGTTCATCTGATCGATGGAAGATAGTGTGATTCTTTCGGATTGCATGAACCAAGAAAGCAACTGATAGAAATCATTATTGATGTATTCCTTTTCCGGAAAATTGCTGATCATTGATTCACGCATTGCAGCAATGACTGCTTCGAGCGAAAGGGTGTCCAATAAGGCTGATGAAGCGGAATCTTTGAAGAAACTGTAATGTTCTTTTCTTCCGGCCAGTATGGATTGAAAGATTCCGGGCCGAAGCTCTTTTGTGGCGGTATTCAAATTGGCATACTCCTTCATCTGCCCGATCATTTTGTGGCCGTCGCTCAACGTGCCTTTGGATTTTATGAAATCTGTGATCAAAAGGAACCTGGGTTGCACATTTAAATGGGCAAGGATTTTAGCTGTCCGAAAGAGCAATTGATCATCACTGACGTAATCCTCGCAGGAGAAAGTATAGAGCAGGGCAAGCTCCTCTGTGGATAAACAAGTGGTCTGCGCTTGGATCCGCAAATGGGCCAGTTCGGTCTTTAACTCTTCAAGCAAATTTTTCGCGCAGGTTCCTTCGAATGAAATCCGCAGCAGGGCAGCCGCAACACCATCCGGCAAGCTCAATTTGGCCCATAAGGCATCCAAGTTAGCCTCATCAGGCGAGTGGATATATTCTTTGAATTGCGCCTCCAACGTTATGGTGCCAGATTTGCTTTTTATGTTACCCCAGATCTGGTCGAGTTTTTCCTGGATATTTAGAGGGGTGATATCCTGCTTCAGGATATAGTCTTTGGCACCCAACATCAACGATTCTTTTACAAATTCGAACTCATCATAGGCACTCAGGCACACAATCGACAGATGAGGGTAGATGCTGCTAACGTGCTTGGTCAGTTCGATGCCATTGATGATCGGCATATTGATATCGGTGATGACCAGGTTGTAGGCGTAATGATTTTTTTTCAGCAGGTTGATCGCATCTTTGCCGTTCACTGCAGTATCCATGATGTAGAAATTGCTGCAGTTCTGGTTGATCAATTGCACAAGCCCAGTTCTGAAATTGATGTCGTCTTCCACCAGCAGTATGTTTATTTTTTTCATAGCCAAGACTCCTTATTTCGGGATAATGATGGTGATGATTGTGCCTTCGTTCGGAACGCTATGGATGTCCAGCGTAAAGTCATCCTTGTATATTTTTGATAAACGGGAGTAAATGATCGGAATGCCCAGTCCATTGAATCCTTGTCTTTTATCGTTGTTCTGCTTGAAGGACAACAGTTCCTGAACCTTTTCTGCGCTCATGCCAATACCGTTATCGCTGATTGTAACTTGGATATGGTCCCCTATCCCTTTACAATCGATTCCGATTACACCATCCCTTTCGGAAAAATCGAAACCATGGAGGATACTATTTTCAATGAATGGCTGTATGAAGAAACCGGCAATTTCGATTCCAAGAATATCCGGATCCGTGCGGATCGAATAGGTCAATGCTTCACCATATCTCATTTTCTGGATGGTCAGATAATCCGTGACGTAAGCAAGTTCTTCCTTCAGTGTGATCAAAGATTCTGAATTTTTGATCGTGATCCGCAACAGGTTGATGATCGATTCGATTGCCGCCGCGGTCTCGTACTCTTTCTTGTTGAAGGAAGACCACCTAACGGATCCCAGTGTATTGTATAAAAAATGCGGATTGATCTGGGCTTTCAGACTCTGGAATTCCAGGTTCCGCATCGCTTCCTGTTCCTCGTTCAACTGGTGGATCAACTCATCCAGCCGATGCCCCATATTGTTGAATTGAATAGCCAGAAGTCCTAGTTCATCATCGTTCACCGGTTTTATTTCATTCAGGAAATTCCCTTTTTCATATTCTTTGATGCCATCTTTGATGACTGCTATATTGGCTACGATCGACTTTGACATATAGTTGGACAGGACTGTCAACAACAAACCCAGGATGATTGATATAATCAGGATTGAAGTGATGATCGGCGTAATCCTGCTCAGGATATTCGCTTCTGGTGTGACCCCGATCAGCACCCATTCTTCGTTTTCAAGATTCGCAAGATTCAATACATATTTTTCCTGGTCATATTCAATAGAATTCGTGTAGGTTGCATAACGCTTTGTATCATTTTGGGTGAAGTAGGCACTCCAGTCCTTTGAGATGCTGTTGCTGCCTTCCTTCATGATGTTCCCGTCTTCATTCAGGATCGTGATGTATTCATCCGATAAAAAATCTGAGGAGCCCTCAAACAGGAAGAAGGAGCTGTTCATCTTCAAACAGATGAAACCATACTCTTCATTGGATTCAATATCGATGATGCGGCGGATGAAATAAGTGTCCCCATCAGAAACCAACCAAGAATAGACGCGTTTATCCTCGACCCGTTCATACAGGCTTGCCAGATCGGCCGCAGTCAGGTCATTGTTTGATTTTGCATTATGATAGCTGCGGACGGAATTACTGCCTGTTTTTGAGAGATAGGCATCATCAATGTAGGAAAGGTTATAGGCAGTCAATGACAACAATCTTCTGAAGGAACTGTTCTGCTGGCCCAAAATGACGGGGCTAAGTTCCTCCTCAGGGTAAAGCAAGATGTCAACGATTTCATTGTCCTGAGACAATTGAAAGGTCTGTTGCCTGATCTGCGTGATGCGCTGATCGAGGACGCTCATGGACTGCGTGACGATGTTGGCGGAACTTTCCTTGGAGTTGGTGATCAATGCGTTTTTTGCGATAGTATAACTGAAGAGTCCTATCAAAAGACAGGTGATTGTTATTATTGATGTAACAAGTAAAAAAAATTTGGTAGGGATACTGGTTTTTTTTAGTATACGTTTAAACCTCGACATAGCGTATCATCCTTTCGGTTGGTTCAATCATACGGGATATGCAAAAAGAAAGTCAATGGACTTTTATGGTAGCGTTTAACACAGGTAAATAGTTAATGATTTCGATAATTCGTTAATTGAGATAAGCTGAGGGATAACCTAAAATGAAATTACTGAAAACGCTTATAAAACAAGGAGGAATTAACATGAAGAAGCGAATGATGTTAGGTTTTACAATGATGGCAGGATTAATTTTAACAGGGTGTGGATCGGATGCAGGTACTGGTGATGATAAGACAGTGACCGTATCGATGATGACAAATGAAACCGAAGCCAAACTGGTCGAATGGCAGGATCAGGTTATAGCTGACTACGAGGAAGAGCATCCGGATGTAAAAATCGACATCCAAAGATTAGGCTATGATGATTACGTTCAAACGCTACAAACGAAATTTGCAAGCGGGGATGCACCTACCATTTTTCAAGTCGAAAATATCTATCTGGAAAAATACGTGACGAATGATTATGTGGTCGATATGAGTGAATCAAAAGCTAAAGATTACTATGAACCTTCGCAATTATCAAACTTGAGTCTTGACGAAAAGTTGTACGCGCTCCCATACAATACAAACGTACTAGGGGTGACGTACAATAAAGAAATTTTCGAAGAGGTTGGCATCGAAACATTGCCAAAAACGGAATCAGAATTTTATGCAGCATGTGAAAAATTGGAAGCCGCTGGATATACACCGATTGCTTCCGGATATAAAGAAACATGGGCAATCATGGCTGATATGCAGGCCGATTATGTAAACAGCCTCCTATCCAATAATGAACAAGCGATTGTGGACCTTGTTTCACGTGAAGATACATTTGTTGGCAATGAAAATTGGACAGCCGTATTGGAGCGCCTACAAAACAGAAGAGCCTTTATGCAATCAGATTTGTTCGGAACAAGCTGGGATGCAGCGACGACAATGGTCGCTAACGAAGAAGCTGCCATGGTAGTCAGTGGTCAATGGGCTGCTAACAACATAGCAGAATATGCAGAAGATATGGAATTGGGTATGTTTCCGTTGCCGGTTTCCGAGAATCCTGATGATGCGAAATTCGTGGTACAAAGTGCAACAGCCGGTTTGGGTATAAGTGCTGCCGCCAGCGAAGAAGAACAACAAGCTGCAATGGAATTCATGGAGTACTATCATTCTCCAGAAGTTGCTACGACTTATGCTGAAAGCACAAACAACATTTGTGTCATCAAAGATGTCGTCGTACCGGAAACGAGTGCAGTGTACGATGTAGTGAAAGCCTTGGAAGAAAATGATGTCAAAATTGTTGAAGCAAACTTTAATTTCCCGAATGAACAACGCAATGCTGTGGAAACACTTGTCGGAGAATTCATGCTGGAATCAGATACTGACGTAACTTCCATACTTGAAAAATTGGACGCTGAGTTCGATCGGATTGCAAAAGAATAATGAATGAATTTGGGATGGAAGGGTTTCCCTTCTATCCCAAAATAATTATGACGAAGGGTGTTTTATATGGAAAATCAATTGTCTCATTCTAAACAAAAAGTAAAGAAAAAATCACTTCTCGAGCCACTCATCGGCGGCAATTCCTATTTTATGTTCTTGATTCCATCGTTGATTTTGTTCATTTTCACAATAGGCTACCCGTTTTTGTCAGGTCTCCACATCTCTTTCACGAATTGGGATGGAATATCTTTGGACTATGAATTTGTTGGGATGAAAAATTTTATCTCCGTCTTCTCAGACCCCAACATCGTCAAAGTATTGAAGAACACTTTCTTCTTCGCGATTGTATACACAATCCTTAATAATGTACTGGCTTTGTTCATCGCAAATGCTTTGAAAGAAAAATTCGCGGGACAGCAGTTGCTGCGGACGCTATTCTTTATTCCGATGTCATTAAGCCCCGTACTTGCAGCCTTTTTATGGGGATTCATCGACCGTACCATCATTCCGAATATTTTGGGAACGCAGTCTACCTTGGGCAATCCGAAATTGGTTCTGTTCGGGGTAATGGTGATTGCCCTCTGGAATGGCTTGGGATCAAACATCATGATTTATTTGGCCGGATTGATGAATATTCCGCAAGACTATTATGAGGCGGCCGAGATCGATGGCGCCAGCAGCATCAGCCGTTTCAGGCACATTACCTTGCCTTTGCTCGGCCCATCGTTCACGATGTGCATCACGCTTACCTTAACCTCGGCTTTAAGGGAGTTTGCCACCGTCATGGCGGCGACAAGCGGCGGCCCGGCTGGTTCATCCGAAACACTGGCCATTTTCATCTATCAAAATCTCTTTTCATATCAAAAAGCTGGATACGGACAGGCGATTTCCATCATCTTCATGATTGTGTTGATGTTCATCGGGGTCAGTATGTCCAGATTCTTCAGAAGTAGGGAAGTGGAACTATGATCAAAAGTAAATTCAATATGGGTATGCTAACGCAGCGGATCTTTGTATTTGGAATGGGTGCCATCTTCCTATTCCCGTTCCTGATCAGTATCCTGTTGTCGTTAAAAACGAAAGTAGAAACCAGCAAAGATGTATTGGGACTTCCTGAGACGCTGAACTTCCAAAATTACATCGACGCTATGGAAAAAGCGAATATTCTGGGCTCAATGTTCAACAGTATTGTAGTCACAGTTTTCAGCGTCCTTATCGTCATTATCGTGGCGTCCTCGGCTGGCTATGCTATAGCCAGAAATTATTCCAGTCGGCTTTACCGAGGCTATGAATCGTTACTGATGGCCGCTATGATGATTCCTTTCCAAACGTTGATGATCCCTGTATATAAAATGCTAAGGAACCTTGAACTGTTGAACACTTTGCCAGGCGCGATCATTATGATTGCCGGCATCAATATGCCGTTTGCTATCATGATGTTTGTCGGTTTTGTCCGGACGATCCCGATTGAGTTGGAGGAAGCTGCTATGCTGGAAGGGTGCGGGAAATTCAAACTATTCACCCATATCATCTTCCCGATACTCAAACCGATTACTGTAACGATCGGTGTGCTGGATGCACTATGGGCCTGGAATGAATTCAATATTTCATTGATTGTGCTGCAGAAAGATGCCGTTAAAACGATACCGATGCAACAATATGTATTCTTCTCTCAACATTCAGCAAACTACAACATGGCGTTCGCAGCGGCGGTCATCAGCATGGTGCCGATTATCATCTTCTTCCTGTTTGCACAAAAACATATTGTTGCAGGCATGACGAGTGGCGCTGTGAAGGGCTAATAAATAAATGGAGTGAAAATAGATGATGGACAAAATTTTCAATATCGAAAGCGACTTTTATAAGAGCTGGTGTTTTATTTCAGACTTGGTGATACTGAATGCTTTGTTCATCCTATTTTCACTGCCTGTAATCACTATCGTCCCTTCGCTAAGTGCGCTTTATCAAACGGTATCGGAAATGAAAGAGGACGGGATAAGCAATCCTGCAAAAGTATTTCTGCAATTTTTCAGGAGCGCATTGAAGTCAGGAAGTGTCCTTTCACTAGTTTGGTTGCTGCTCGCTTTTAAGTTCCTGTTTGAAAGCAGCGTGCTCAGCGGAGCGGTCAATTATGATCTGTTGTTCTATCTCTTGTATTTCCTTTTGATCGGATTTTCGCTTTGTCTGCTGCTCATCTCATTCAACGGTTTTTATTCCCGAATGGATATTCCGGTGCTCTCAAAGGCTTTTCTGCGCAATTGTTTGTCGATCAGCAAAATGGATTCTTACAAATTGTCAAAAGTGTTCACTTTCGCCTTCATTTGCGTGCTGTTCACGCTGTTCTTCTGGGGGCAAATGCTGATCATTTATTGGGGGATATTCGGATTTTCAGTATTTACGCTGATTGTGAGGAAGTTTTTGTAGCGCAAAATATTACTACACAGGAACGGTTTGTCGGAAACAACTCGAAATAGGTAAAAAATCCCGATGAGAACATTCATCGGGATTTTTTTGGTGGAACTATAATCTGTTAAACAAATAATTTGATTAAATAGTAATTGCTGCCAATCTGTGGGAAAATTATTCTATTAATAATTTTGATGAAATAAAGGAAGTGAAATAATGCAAAAAACTTTGAACATCCGTTTTGCGGATGAGAAGGATGCCGGATTGATTTTGGCATTCATCAGGGAGTTGGCGGATTACGAAAACCTGCTTGCCGAAGTCACCGCTACTGAAGAGCTATTAAGAAAGACGCTATTCGAAGACAGAAAAGCTGAAGTTATCATCGGGGAAGTCGATGGTGAACCCGTCGCCTTTGCGTTGTTCTTCAGCAATTTTTCCACGTTCCTGGGCAAGCCCGGGCTGTATCTTGAAGATCTGTATATGAAGGAAGGTTACCGCGGTTACGGATTCGGGAAACAGTTGCTTTCGTTTCTTGCGAATTTGGTCATCGAAAGGGACTACGGCCGCCTGGAATGGTGGTGCCTCGATTGGAATAAGCCGTCCATCGACTTCTACAAAAAGATGGGTGCCGAACCGATGGATGAGTGGACTGTGTTCAGACTAACCGGTAAGGAATTACAGCAAGTGGCTGCGAGGAATTCTGATTAAACCGCCACCAGGTCGGGATGATCTTTTACTTGCTGATTACTTCTCCCTTGCCGTATGTTCCATAAAAAAGTAGTATATTGATTATACAGAATTTATTGCAAATATCATCATCTAAAGCGAGGAGATTCATTTATGTCGACACCTGAATTAAGAGCACAAATCATCGAAGCACACCAAAGCCGCTATGCCACTAAATCTTTCGATCCGACGAAAAAGATTGCCGAGGAAGATTGGGAAACAATCATTGAATCCGCACGCTTATCGCCGAGTTCCTTCGGCTATGAACCATGGAAGTTCCTGCTGGTGAAAAACCAGGAAATCAAGGATGATTTGAAGGGGATTGCTGCGGGAGCAGTCAACAGCCTCAACGGTGCCAGCCATTTCGTCATCGCGCTGGCTCGAAAAAATGTGACCATCGAAAGTGATCATGTACGGCACATCGTGGAGGACGTGCTCGGCGTGGACTTTGCTATTGACTCGCCGCGCAGCCAATACTTCGATAACTTCCAAAAGAATAATCAGCAATTGACGGACGAACGCAAATTGTACGATTGGGCGTCCAAACAGACCTATATCGCGATGGCCAACATGATGACCACTGCAGCCCTTTTAGGAATCGACAGCTGCCCAATCGAAGGCTTCAACAAAGCCAATGTTGAGAAATACCTGTCGGAAAAAGGTCTGGTCGACCTGAATGAATTTGGCGTATCCTATATGCTGGGTCTGGGATACCGGAATGAACCAATCACGCCGAAGAAAAGACAGTCCTTGGATGAGATTCTTGAAGTAATCGATTGAGCATTTCGAGGGTGAAATGTTTCTGAATGAACGGTGGATTGCCTCAAAGTGCACAAGAAAAACAATGAATACAGCAGGAAGACAATCCTATCAGTTGTAGGGCTGTCTTCCTGTTTTTTGCAGTATATAGACTGAAAAGTCATATTTGGAACAATATTGGCTGAGCAGTATTCTTGACTTAGAGTTCACATCATTGTATAAAGTAAGTACATCTCATCAGTCAACTGCCTTGTGGTTGCCCAGCGGCTATCGGCCCATTACATAAGTTTTGTTAACAAGGAGGAACCTATATGAAAAATTACTTTAATATGAACGATATGACTTTACAAGAATGCGAACATTTCAAAGTTGAAATGGAAATGAAGAAAAACTATTACGGAGCATTTGTCAGCAACGTGCTGACGGACGAAATGACCGAAAAAATGGATGCTATCTGTGGCTGTGAATCGAATCAATAGTTATCGGTCAGCGAAGAGTTCTGCAGCTGATCAAACAATGGCCGATTCGCAAGTAGCCCAAGCGACCAATTGGTACTGATGAGATGCAGAAATAAACTAAGTGAGTTCCTGCAGTGGAGCACTTAGGCAAAAAAATACCCAAATGAGAACAGCCGGAAAACGTCAGTGACGTATTCCAGCTGTTTTTTTGTTGCGGCATGGCATAATTGTTGGCCTTAGTTGATGGGAAGGGAACATTGACAGGTTTTGTTCAGCATGATAATCTTTAATGTGTTTACAGGTGTCAAGACAATAAGGGCGATAGGCCGTGGAGGTAATAATTTAGATGGAGAATAAGAACGCACAGATGGGCGATGCGGAATTAGTCGCGGGTATACAGAGGCTGAAGCAGGAGAAGGATATTGTTGTTCTGGCGCATTTCTACGTCCAGGACGAGATTCAGGACGTAGCAGACCACATTGGCGATAGCTACCAGTTGGCGAAATTGGCGAAGACTACGCCGCAGCAGACAATTTGTTTCTGCGGGGTAAACTTCATGGGGGAAAGTGCGAAAATTTTGAGTCCAGGCAAGCGGGTCATTATGCCGGATATCAAGGCCGGTTGTCCGATGGCTGATATGATAACAACTGATGAAATCGAGCGTGTCAAGGCCCAGTACGATGATTTGGCGGTTGTCGCGTATGTGAATACGACGGCGGAAACAAAGGCACACAGCGATGTTTGTGTGACGTCGTCAAACTGCCTGGAGATTGTGCGCAGCCTGCCGCAGAAAAACATCTATTTTATTCCTGATATCAATCTTGGATCGTACATTAAGAGCCAGGTGCCGGAGAAAAATGTCATTTTGCACGACGGGTTTTGCTGCGTACACCACAAAATCCGCGTCCCGGCTGTACAGGAGATGATTGAGGCCAATCCGGATTACAAAGTACTGGTGCATCCGGAGGCGCAGGCGGAAGTTGTTGCGCTTGGTGATGTAGTCGGCAGTACAAAGGTGTTATTGGATGAGGTGAAGAAGAATGATGCACCGGGATATATCGTCTGTACCGAAGTAGGCATTTTGCATCAGATGCAGAAGGCGGCTCCGGGTAAGGAGTTCCTCGTGCCGACACGTACCCAGACGTGCCGCAGCATGAAACGTAATACATTGCAGAAATTGTATGATGCGATGGACTCTATGACACCGGAAGTGAAGATGGATGAAGAATTGATGCAGCTTGCTCTCCGACCATTGGAAAAGATGATGGAACTTTCGTTGAACTTAGTTAGATGAGTAAATGAATACTGAAATGAGAACAGCCGGATACACGTCATTTTGACGTTTATCCGGCTGTTTTTCGTATTGTGGCGTAGATTTAATTGTGCTGACTTCTTATTGGATGTTACTGAAATCAGGGTTAATGATGTCGACCAAGTGAAACTCGTTCTCTTTGTAGATGAATTTCAGGATGCAGCAATTTTTCAATCTCGACTTTTGATCAACCTGTTGATTTTGTGCCCACTTTCTCATGAAACCTCTGCAGGCTGCGCCGTGCGAGACTGCCAAGACGCTTTGATGATCAGCAGTATCCATGATTGTTTTGAGGGTGGTCGCGAGGCGTTCCCTCATTTGATCTTCGCTTTCGCCGCCGAATTTTGCAAAAAAATCGCCATAGGGGATAGGCGGGTTAAGGTATTCACTTTCGCCTTCGAAAGCACCGAAATGCCATTCCTTCAGACCCTTGAGACGTTGATAAGGCATTTGATTGCCGGTCATGATTTCCAGCGTATCCGAGGCGCGCTCCGATGTGGATGAATAGGCATGATCAATTTCGATTCGATTATTTGAAAAATAGGTTCCGGCTATTTTTGCCTGTTGGATGCCAATCTCTGTCAGTGGGGAATCGCACCAACCTTGGATCTTTTTCCGCACATTGAATTCTGTTTCGCCATGACGCATCAGATATAGTATTTTTTCCATAATATTCCTCCAGATTTAGTTCGTTCTATTGTATGCCCTGGAGTGGACTTCATGTCAAGGGAGCATCAATAAAAGCTGTAAGGCTTCGCTTGTCCAATTTTC
Source organism: uncultured Trichococcus sp. (assembly GCF_963675415.1). Taxonomy (NCBI): domain Bacteria; kingdom Bacillati; phylum Bacillota; class Bacilli; order Lactobacillales; family Carnobacteriaceae; genus Trichococcus; species uncultured Trichococcus sp. The sequence continues at coordinate 117,080 of NZ_OY776221.1, read as the reverse complement.
AATTTTCTATCTGGAATTGTATTATGAAAGGCTACATCGTTTCCCCACCAGTATCCTCTTGCATGATATCCGAGCTGGTTTTTCTTTTGTCGGCTATTCTGCCCAAGCGGATGATATGGGCCAGATTTTCCTCATAATTTTCGGCAAAGACTACTGAATACAGCACATCCAGCAAATAGATGATGGAAAGGTTGATCGTAAAGTTGCCGATCTTGGAATACAGTTTCTCGCGCGTCGTGATCGGTAGATAGCAGTCGACCACCCGCGAAAGGTAGTTGTCGCCGATGCCCGTAATCCCGATTGTCGGAACGCCTTCCGCTTTCAAAATATTTGCAATCTGTTTCATCGCAGTGCTTTCGCCGGTATAGGAAATCAAGATGGCGCAAGTGCCTCCAGGACTGGTGTAGGCTGTATAGACGTCTTCGCCTTTAATGGTGGAAACGGCAGTGTGGTGCTTGATCCGGTTCATCTTCAAGGCAAAGTCCTGCGGGATGAGCATATTGGCGTTGTTGGCGAAGATTTGGATATGCTTAGCCCTCAGCAGCATCTGCTTCGCCTGCTGCAGCGTGTCGTGGTGGATGAGCGAGAGCGTATCCTCGATTGTTGATTGTCCGAGAGAGGCCATCTTATTGCTGATCGTCATGATTGAGTCGTTCGCCTCAAACGGCAGATTGGCATCGATGTTTACGAAGTTGCGGGTCAAATAGTCGTGTTCTTCCTGGTAGGCTTTTTTGCATTCCACCCATCCATCAAAACCTAATTTTTTGGCGATGCGGATCAACGTGGATGGTTGCGTATAGGTTTCGGCTGCGATCTCCTGCATCGTCTTTTCATCCAGCACTTCCGGATACCGCAGCAGGTATTCCACGACCTCCTTTTCAGCCGGAGAAAACTTGATTGTTTCCATTTTTTCGCGTATCAGCATAGGTGGCGCTCCTCCTTTTCTTCTATGTATAGCGATTCAATTCTCCCATAAATCACTATTTATCCATTTACAAAAATTATAAATTAATGTAAATGGTATGTAAACGATATTTTGCTCAAAAAAGCCCAAAAAGCGAAAAGTTTTCGAATTTTTAAGCGGATTTTGCACAAATTTTGTAAAAAGGTTTTGAAGTGAACCGAGAACCCTTGTTATCGATATTTACATGATAGATAATAACCTTGTAAACGAAACGAGGAGGAATATACAAATGACAAAAGGCGTTAAAATTGTAACAATCGGCGGAGGAAGCAGCTACACACCTGAATTAATGGAAGGTTTCATCAAACGTTATGATGAACTGCCTATCCGCGAAATTTGGTTAGTGGATATCGAAGCAGGGAAAGAAAAATTAGAAATCGTTGGAACAATGGCGCAACGTATGTGGGATGCATCCCCTTACGACGTGAAAATCCATATGACTTTGGACCGCAGAGAAGCTTTGAAAGACGCTGACTTCGTAACGACTCAATTCCGTGTCGGTTTACTGAATGCTCGTGTCAAAGATGAGCGTATTCCTTTCTACTATGGCATGTTGGGACAAGAAACCAATGGTGCAGGCGGTATGTTCAAAGCCTTCCGTACAATTCCTATCATTTTGCAAATCGTTGAAGACATGAAAGAATTATGCCCGAATGCTTGGTTGGTCAACTTCACAAATCCGAGCGGAATGGTAACAGAAGCAGTCGTACGCTACGGCAAATGGGACAGAGTAATGGGCTTGTGTAACGTTCCGGTTATGGCTACAATGACTGAACCGAAAGCATTAGGCGTTGAAAAAGAGGACCTGATCTACAAATTTGCCGGCTTGAACCACTTCCACTGGCATAAAGTTGCTGACGACAAAGGCAATGACATCACTTATAAAGTGATCGATGCTATGTTCGACAAAGATGCTGGCTTACCGAAAAATATCCATGACATTCCGTTCTACAGAGAACAATTGGAACAAATGGGCATGATCCCATGCGGCTACCACCGTTACTACTACCGTGAAGAAGAAATGCTGACACACGGTCTGGAAGAGTACAATGGCGTAGGAACGCGTGCACAACAAGTTAAAGAGACTGAAGCTGAATTGTTCGAATTATACAAAGATCCAAACTTGGATCACAAACCAGAGCAATTGCAAAAACGTGGGGGAGCTTACTACTCTGACGCTGCTTGCGAAACAATCGCTGCCATCTACGGCAACAAAGACACGCAAATCGTTGTATCGACTAAAAACAATGGCGCTGTTCCTGACCTGCCAGCTGACTGCGTAGTCGAAGTTACAGCTTACGTTGGCGCACAAGGCGCTCGTAACGTGGCTTTCGGCGAATTGCCCACTGCTGAAAAAGGCTGGTTACAAGTGATGAAAGCTATGGAATTGCTGACTATCGAAGCTGCTGTAACAGGCGACTACGGTACTGCATTGCAAGCATTCACGATCAACCCATTGATCCGTTCAGGCGATACTGCAATCAAAATCATGAACGAATTGTTCATCGCGCACAAAAAACACTTACCGCAATTCGCTGAAACAATCGCACGCTTGGAAGCTGAAGGTGTGACTGTTCAGGACGAAATCGCAAAAGATCTGGACTAATCAGCCGAGAAAACCCTATCATTCACTTTTTTTCAAAAAACCATTTGACATTTCCTTGAAAAATGAGTATATTCTGAGAAACAACATAAAAAGTGATGATAAGAAGTAGTAAGTTATTTAGCTGACCAGAAAGGTGCCGGTCGATGCGAGGCACACATGCGAGATAGCCGAATTCATCTTTGAACTTCGCACTGAAATCAAGTAGGCTGCGACGGGTGATAGCGTTCGTTATTTCGCTAGGGTATTATAATGTACCTATCGAGGTAGACTTGCGCGAGTGGTCTATGAACAAAGGTGGTAACACGAGTCTATACGGCTTCGTCCTTTCCAATGAAAATTGGAATGGACGAAGCTTTTTTTGTTGAAGAAAATGGAGGGATTAATATGAGTTTCAAAGCATTGAGTGAAAAAATCGATTTCGAATTGGTCAAAGAATTATCCAAGCTGACACCTGAGCAAGCAGCAATGAAAGCAGCCCGCGACCAAGAGTTGCACGACATCATCGAAGGCAAAGACGATCGCATCCTTTTGATCATCGGACCTTGTTCCGCTCATGATGAGGAAGCGGTAATGGAATACGTGCGTCGTTTGGCGAAATTACAGGAACAAGTTAAGGACAAAGTGTTCATGGTTCCCCGTATCTACACAAACAAACCGCGTACGACCGGCGACGGCTACAAAGGCTTGTTACATAAACAAGATCCTACCGGCAAGAGCAACCTGATCCAAGGTATCGCTGCTGTTCGCAGCCTGCACAACCGCGTCATCACGGAAACGGGCTTGACTACAGCTGACGAAATGCTGTACCCGGAAAACCTGGATTTTGTTGATGATCTTGTCAGCTACCATGCAATCGGCGCGCGTTCAGTTGAAGACCAACAGCACCGTTTCGTTGCCAGCGGAATCGATCACCCAGCCGGGATGAAGAACCCGACAAGCGGCAACCTGAAAGTATTGTTCAATTCCGTGTACGCTGCACAACAAAAACAAAAATTCATCCATAACGGCGTCGAAGTGCAGTCCAGCTCCAACCCGTTGGCCCACGTTGTCCTGCGCGGCGGCACAAACGACTACGGCGATAACATCCCGAACTACCACTACGAAGACCTTGTCAAAGTCGTGAAAGGTTACGAAGGCGGAGAATACAAAAATCCATTTATCGTGATCGACACGAACCACGACAACTCAGGCAAAAAACACATGGAACAAATCCGCATCGTCAAAGAAACGATGTTCAACCGTTCATGGAACGACGACATCAAGAAATTGGCTCGTGGTTTCATGATCGAGAGCTACTTAGTAGGCGGCCGTCAAGAAGACGATGGAACAGTCTTCGGCCAATCCATCACCGACCCATGCCTAGGCTGGGAAGATACAGAAGAATTGGTTAAATACATCGCAGAAAACGCATAAGAGCATAAATGTGGGGCCAGGAGAAATCCTGGCCTTTTTTGTGTTTGTGGCGTTTTTTAGAGGGGCGGCCACCGAAAGAAACCGTCAGCTCCGACGAGAAGAGCGCTCATCAGAGAACAGCACTGCGACCGCTAACTACCTCCGACGAGGGACTGTTGGCCGGAGGCGGCTGCGTTGCGGGTGGCTGTACTCCGGCGAAGCCGCCGAGGTCGGAGGTAATCATCTTTTGGGATGTCCTCCTCCGGCAGAAGGGTCTTCACAGGAGAGTGCCGTAACCACAGGTGCTACTCAGGACAATATCGGCTTAATTTCTCTTCTCATAGAAAAATAGCATGGTGACAAATATGTCAGTATTCACAAGCGTGTCAACGTGTAGTATTCTAATTGAGCACGAAATACCAGTTTCAAGAAAGAAGGAAATTAAATTATGAAAAGTAGAGCAGCTGTCGCTTTTGGACCAGGCAAACCGTTGGAGATCGTAGAAATAGATGTGGCAGAGCCAAAAGCCAAAGAAGTATTGGTGAAGATCCTTTACACTTCCGTCTGTCATACCGATGCCTTCACTTTGTCGGGCGATGATCCGGAAGGTGTTTTCCCTGCCGTGCTGGGCCATGAAGGCGCCGGCGTTGTTGTTTCCGTGGGCGATGAAGTCACTTCCGTCAAACCCGGGGACCACGTCATTCCTTTGTACACACCGGAATGCGGGGAATGCGAATTCTGTCTGTCCGGCAAGACGAATCTGTGTTCAGCCGTCCGCGAAACGCAAGGCAAAGGCTTGATGCCTGACGGAACGACCCGTTTCTCCTATAACGGTGAGCCTATTTATCACTACATGGGGACAAGCACTTTCAGCGAATACACCGTTGTGAATGAAATCAACCTAGTCAACATCGATAAGGAAGCACCGCTGGATAAAGTCGCTTTGTTCGGTTGCGGAGTAACAACCGGTCTCGGTGCTGTCGAAAACACAGCAAAAGTCGAAGAAGGCGCAGTGACTGCAGTATTCGGGCTGGGCGCAATCGGTTTGGCCGTTATCCAAGGCTTGAAAAAAGCCAAAGCCAAACGCATCATCGCGGTCGATATGAATCCCGACAAATGGGAACTGGCCAAAAAAATGGGTGCCACCGATTTCGTCAATCCTAGCGATCATGATCGTCCGATCCAGGAAGTCCTGATCGAAATGACCAACGGCGGCGTGGATTACAGTTTTGAATGCATCGGAAATGTCGAAGTCATGAAAGCAGCTTTGGAAGCTTGCCACAAAGGCTGGGGCGAAAGCATCATCATCGGTGTCGCCGGAGCCGGCAAAGAAATCCATACCCGCCCATTCCAATTGGTGACAGGACGCGTTTGGAGAGGGTCCGCATTCGGCGGGGTCAAAGGCCGCACAGAACTACCCGGAATGGTTGAGGATTTCATGAACGGCGAAATCGATCTGGACAGCTTCATCACCCATCATCTGAATTTCACCGACATCAACGAAGCCTTCGATCTGTTGCACAAAGGGGAATCCATCCGCACCATTTTGACCTATGGAGAATAATGTTAGAGCCGTGCGATTTCTTCTTTTATAGAAGAACAAACTTCAATTTCAGAAAGACTATTCAGTACAATAAGAAAGCAGAGGTAATAATATGACAAAAGTGAAACTTCATCCAAGATTAGACAGTGGCTATCAATACGAGGTAGATGCGAATTTTTCTGGAGGTACTTTACATTGTTTATGTGAACACAATTCAGTAGAAGTACATATTGGCGCACAAACGGGGCATAACCATGCTTGTGGATGTTCAAAATGTTGGAAACCAGAGGGAGCAACGTTTTCATTAGTTTCGGTTGTTGGGAGAGACAATGTGAAAGTAATGAAAAATGAAGATAATTTGGAAATAGTAGATGAAACTGCTGCAATCCAACGTTACGCATGTAAAGATTGCGGCACGCATCTATTTGGAAGAATTGAGAATCCGGACCACGCTTTTTATGGATTAGATTTCGTTCACACAGAATTATCTGATGAAAAAGGTTGGTCAGCTCCAGAATTTGCAGGATTTATTTCCTCTGTTATCGAAACTGGCACATCTGCTTCAAAAATAAATGAAATCCGTTCAGATTTACAAGCACTAGGACTGAACACGTATGATTGTTTATCTCCTGGATTGATGGATTTAATTTCAATAAAGACTGCTCAATTAAAAGGAACCCTTGCAGAATAATTACTACTTTTGAAGTGTCACCGGTTCTGCTTTATGGAACCCGGTTACGAACATTGAAGCAAACCCTGAACTTGCAGCAGAATGGATAGTTGGCGTAACATAATGCGTTATAAAATAAACAACATGAATACTATTATTAATGCCAAAACCCGCGAACGGGACACTCGAAAAAGTGTCCCGTTCGCGGGTTTTTTGTTTTCTTATGATATGCAAAGCAGAGCATTCGTTAATGTGATCCCAGATAAATATGAAATTTCCGAATAGGTGATGATTGGATATACCAGTCAGGACTTTATCGGTTCAACTCTTCCCTACGCGCATTTTGTATTTGCGGAGAATCTTTTCTAGTCAGAAAAGAAAGTTCATCCGAGACAGTCGTTCCACCACAAATGCAACAGATAAAGGAAGTTTGTTTTACAGCTTTAGTAAGATTATGATATTTCGAGTAAGAACGTGATATAAAAAGGCTTCCAAAAAAATTAGAATAAATCCATCAAGTGAAATTGATTGCGATTACAAAAAGGAAGAGGGATGAGAATGAGTAAGATTACTATCAATGCAAACAACAGAGGAGAAAGAATCAATCCGAATCTGCATGGTCAATTCGTGGAGTTTCTTGGAAGCGGTATCTATGATGGGATTTGGGTTGGTGAGGATTCTTCCATACCGAATTATGAAGGATTAAGAAAAGATATCGTAGACGCTCTAAAAGATATCAACCCACCATTATTACGTTGGCCTGGCGGCTGTTTCGCTGATACGTATCACTGGAGAGATGGAGTTGGCCCAAGAGAGCAACGTCCTAAATATTATAATGAGAACTTTGGCACCCAACAGTTGGAGAACAATCATTTTGGGACACACGAATTCATGCGTCTGTGCGAATTGGTAGGAGCAAAACCGTGGTTCAACATCAATATGTTGTCCGGAACTGTTCGGGAAACGAGAGAATGGGTGGAATATGTAAATCGTGAGACTGCTACTACATTGGCGGAAGAAAGAGCCACCAATGGCCATCCGGAACCATTCAATGTTGAATACTGGGGAATCGGCAATGAGAGCTGGGCAGGTGGCGGAAATTACACTGCTGAAGGATATGCAAATGAATACCGCAAACATACGAGTGCCATGCCTCTTTTTGGAGCAGGACTGCCATGGACAACGCCAACTCAAGAGCTGAAGATGATCGCAGTCGGTCCCGATGGAAACAAACCGAAAGAGCGTGTTGAATGGACGAAGGACTTCTTCAAAGAACTTGCGAAGTATCGCAAGCCTAAGATCAATGGTTATGATCTGCATTTCTATAACTGGAATATGTCGGATGAAACCGACAAAGTAACGGAATTCAGTAAAGAAGCTTGGTATCGTGTAATCAAGGGCGCCTTTGAATTGGAGGATGTCATCGAAGAGCAATATGGTCTCATCCAGCAAGGATTAAAAGCGATGCCGGTTGAAGAGGGGGCGTTTGCGACTCCAATTAATGTTGATTTGATTGTCGGAGAATGGGGCAATTGGCATAACATTGATTTGACCACACCATCCATCCTTTGGCAGCAATGCACGATGAGGGATGCCATCACAACAGCATTGACATTGGATATTTTCCATAGAAATTGCGATAAGGTACAGATGGCCTGTGTAGCGCAATCGGTGAATGTCCTGAATTCACTGTTCTTAACGAATGGAAATGACACCGTTTTAACGCCGAATTATTATGTGTTCAAGATGTATGAAGCTCATAAAGGAGGAAATAAAATCGACCTGGCTTTAGAGACAAATACTTTAGGCAATGTTTGTAAAGAAGATTTGAAAAAAATATACAGTTTTGCATCTGTCAAAGATGATGTTGTGACAGTGAATATTGTGAATGTTTCCGCTGATGATTCCGAAAAAATGACGATCAACTTTGGCCAAAAAGTCGAATATATTTCCGGTAGCGTCTTAAGCTCTGAAAAAATGAATGATTACAACGAGTTCGGAGTTGAAGAACAAGTCAAGATCAAGGATGCTGTCGCGCCGGAAATTGACGGAACAAATATCGACTTCGAAGTGGCAAAATCTTCGGTTACTGTTCTTCAATTCAAACTGGATGAAAATTGGGAGGAAAAGAAAAATGACTAAAAGTAGAGATAAAGCTGGTATTTTGAAGTTAACCATCCTATCCATTTCTTTAATGCTCAGTGCGGCGAGCGCAATTTCAGTAACCTTGCCGATGATAAAAAATCAATTCCCCGATATTGCTCCCGCAACCGTGGAATCTTTGGTCACAATACCTTCTTTCACCATGTTGATATTTATCTTGCTCAGCAGTTTTATTGTCAAGGGAATCGGTAAGAAGAAAACGGTCATGCTTGGCTTAACGTTGGCTTTTGTTGGAGGCGTTATTCCGGTTTTTGTAACAAATTTTTCTGTCATTTATATTTCCAGATTTATACTTGGGGCAGGGACCGGTATTTATAATTCACTAGCAGTCAGTTTGATAGGCGATTATTTTGATGGGGAAACGCAACAAAAAATGTTGGGTTATCAGACAGCATTTGCAACGTTAGGCTCCAGCTTTGCCACTTTCTTAGCGGGTATTCTGGTTAACGTTGCTTGGCAATACTCTTATCTCATTTATTTCCTTACTTTACCGATCGTAATTTTAGTTGCTTTATTCTTGCCTGCTGATAAAAAAGAAGTCAGCAATCAGGATGCAGCTTCAAGCAAGCAAAAGCAAAGCGTCAACTTTTTGGTCATATTCTCATGCATCATGATGTTTGTATTTTTCATCCTGATAATGAATATTTTCACCAAAACAAGCACATTGATTGTAGAATTGAACTATACGAATCAAGGGTTTTTGGGTACTGCATTCACGATCAGCAGTCTGATCGGGGCAATCGGAGGGTTTGTTTATGGCCATGTGCGAAGTGCCCTTAAGCAATTCACTCCCGTGGTCGCTCTGATCCTTATCGGTATCGTGTACTTTTTGATTCCTTCAGTAAACAGTATGCTGATGCTTACGATTATTCTGTCTGGTGGAATGCTGGTTGTTTCCATCTTTATCCCTTACATGTATGATATTTTGTTGCCAGGAGCTCCGGAAAATTCCACTAACTTAGCTATCTCATTGGCGATGGTTTCCTGCAATCTCGGCGCTTTCTCCTCACCTTTTATGGTACAATGGCTGGGCAATTTAGTCGGAAATACAAGTACAGCTTTTTCGTTTACACTTGGTGGAATCGTATTCGTAATCATGGCATGTGTTTTTCTCCTTCGAGGATTTAAGAAAAATACTTCAGTTGTTTTAGAAAACCAAAAATAGACTTCACTTCTAAAGGGGGCGGGATTCGTGGATTATCAAAGCATGTGCGAACATTTGGCAAGAATTATTAAAGTACCGATTCGTGAGTACGATAATAACCACAGACTGAGACATGTGTTTGGCGATTTTAACGCAATCCCTAGTTCTTTGGAAGAAGATAGTCATGCGCTGGAAATGTATGACGAGCTGAATAAAAAGAATTTTCCTGTAGCTTTTTCCGACAAAGATTCACTATTTACGGCAGTTCTTTATGTTGAGGAGCTATCCTGCTATCTTGTTTTTGGAAGAGTGAAGGTTCCTCATGCCGATCAGATGATACAAAGACATTCATATGCTGATTTGGAAACGATTTGTGAGGCGGTATCCCTTCTTTATGATTATCTGTATGATAAAAAACTTTCCATATTTGATATCTTTTCTTCATCCATGGCTGAATCTTCCATTCAAGCAGAAATTTCCAAGAAACTTGGCGAAACGGCTTTTCAATATCAAGAGATGGGTGAACTGCATAATCCTTATGATCAGGAACAACGCGAACAAGCCAGTATCCGGGAAGGCAATCATGATAAGTTGATGCTTAGCTTCCAAGAGAGCTATGCGGGCAGATTAGCAACTTTATCAAAAGATGAACTGCGGTCAATAAAAAATTTAGGTATCGTCGTGTTGGCGATTTCCACAAGATCGGCTATTGAAGGTGGCGTCCATTCAGAGCAGGCTTTTCTCTTAAGCGACAGCTATATTTTGAAAGTAGATGAAGCGAAAACGCAAAATGAAGTATATAATATTGTACGTGGAGCTGAAATTTACTTTACGAAGTTGGTATCAGAGATAAAAGAAATAAAAGTAGAAAATCCTCTCGTTTTTCGGACAAAAAATCTCATCCTGAAAAAAATGCATGAGAAAATTGTGGCTGAAGAAATAGCCAGAGAATTGAATACAACCCCAGCGTATCTATCGACAATTTTTAAAAAGGAAACAGGAATGACTATCCATGAATTTGTTGTCGAAGAAAAATTGAAGATGGCTGAGAATTTGTTGCTTTACTCGACTTACACAATTGATGAAATCGCTAACTTTTTGGCTTTCTCCAGCCAAAGCCATTTCGGAAATGTATTCAAAAGGAAATATCAAATAACTCCCAATAGATTTCGCCTGAAACATGGCATAAAGAAGGGACAGAATGAGCATTGAAATCAAACTACTTAAGCATCGACATCGGCGGCACGAATATCAAATTGGCTCTGATTGATCATTCCGGACAGATCCAATCCAAAAAGCAGGTGCGGACGCCGCACGAATACGGTGAATTCATCGCCACATTGGAAAATGAAATCGAACTTGTTCAGAATGAGATTCGCGGGATTGCCTTCTGTTGCCCTGGGAAAGTTGATACGGAAACGGGCATGATTTCCTTCGGCGGAGCATTGCCTTTCTTGGACGGTATTTCCTTCATCGACGAATTCCAGCCGAAATTTGATGTGCCGGTTTCCGTCATTAATGACGGGAAAGCGGCGGCCTTGTCCGAACTGTGGCTCGGCAACCTCAATGGCATCGAAAACGGTCTGGCGCTTGTGCTCGGGACAGGCATCGGCGGCGGGCTGATCCTTGACGGCAAACTCTACCAAGGCAAGAATTTCCAGGCCGGCGAATTGAGTTTCATGATGAAGCAATCCGGCAAGCCCTCCTTTGAGGATATGTACGGCATGACCGGTTCGGCAGTTGGACTCGTCAAAAAAGTGAACATCGAGTTGGGGACTGAGGATACGAAGGACGGCGCTACTGCCTTCGAAGCAATCAATCAAAAAGATCCGAGTGTCTATCCGATTTTCGAAGTCTTCGCCCGAGAAATCGCCTATATGATCTGCAACGTCCAAGCCATCCTTGACCTCGAGAAGATCGTCATCGGCGGCGGGATCAGCGCCCAATCGATCGTTATCGAAGAAATCCGGAAACAATACCGCGCCATTCGCGCAGGCCTACCTTTCGTGGCGAACACTTTGACGGAAGTTGAAATCGACAGCTGTCGCTTCCTGAATGATGCGAATCTGTTGGGAGCGTTGTACCAGTTGTTGCTGAATGCGGATGAAGAGATGGTCTTGTCAGCCCTTTGATTAGACGAAATTAATCAAACTTGAAATGAAAAAACAGAAATAACCTCCAAGGAGTAAGCATCATTGCTCTCCCTGGAGGTTATTTTTGTTTGTTCGGCCTGGTTATACGAGGTTATTCAGGTTTAACACTTTTCAAAATCCAATCTCAAAGCTAGATGATCTCCTATCGGGTTCTCCAATGCAATGCCGCAATAAGCGAGTTCCGAGCCGGAATACTGCATCCGGCTGTTTACCTCGACGTAGTTTGCTTTCAAGTCAATATAGGGAATCTTAATCAGCAAAGACAACTCTGATACGTCAAATGTGTTGCGGAAGAGGTAAACTATGAGTTTATTCCTCGCTTGATCAGCGAACATCCAGGCGCAATGATTGGTGTCGAAGGGGGATTCCAATCGATAAAATTCGCTTGTCATCAAGAAATCCCGATTTTCCTTGTATCCCTCGACATGGGCTTTGATGACAGCTTTCTCGTGGTTGCTGAGCTGCATGATATCCATCTCATATCCCATATTAGTGGAGGAAGCGAGATGCTTCCTCGTTTCGAAATCTGTCATGCGTCCCGTTTGATGATTAGGAATGGATGAAACATGACCAGTCAAAGAATAAGGTGGAAACAGGTAGGAAGCCCCGTATTGAATCCGCTGTCTGTCCAATCCATCGGTGTTATCGCTGGCCCAAGTTTGAGGCATGAAGTACAACATCCCCGGATCCAACCTCCCGCCGCCGCTTGAGCAATTCTCAAAAAGGACTTCAGGAAAAAGTGCCGTTATCGTATTGAGTATGCGGTAAAGACCCATCATGTATCGGTGCGAGTACTCGTTCGCATGAGCTTGATTCGATAAGTTAGAAGCCGGGTCCGTTATATGGCGGTTCATGTCCCATTTGATATAACTGATACCGAAATCTTTGATGCTTCGCGTCAGGAGGTCGATAATGAATGTCTGGACTTCTGCGTTCGTAAGGTCCAGAATGTACTGGCTCCTTCCTAACAGCGGTTCGTATTCCGCGGTACGCATGACCCAATCCGGATGGTTCTGGATCAGATCGCTGTTTGGAGAGATCATTTCCGGTTCGAACCAGATGCCGAATTGTAGGTTCCTTTCCTTTGCATAATCAACAAGGGGCTTGATGCCATTCGGAAATTTGTTTGCATCTACTTGCCAGTCGCCGAGAGAAGTCTTACTGCTGTTCCGTTCCCCGAACCACCCGTCATCGAGCACAACAGTCTCAAAGCCCATTTCCTCGGCCGAATCGATAAGATTTTTCATTATTTTTTCTGAAACGTTGAAGTAACTCATTTCCCAGCTGTTCACCAAAACCGGACGCGGTTTCTTGACCCAGTTTTGGGGGATCAGATGATTATTGAAAAACCGATGGAACGCATTCGAATTTCCATTATAGCCTTTGTCGCTAAAGCTCAACACAGCTTGAGGGCTCTGAAAGGATTCACCAGGGCTAAGTTGCCATGCGAACGTATCCGGGTTCAAACCAATCTGTAAACGCAAGTGATCATACTGATCCCTTTCAAGATTACTCAGATGGTTGCCGCTATAGATCAAGGTCATTGCGTGTACGTCACCGGAAAATTCTGTGGCATCTTTAGAAATCGAGAGATAGGGCGGGTATTGAGGTCCGCTTGCGCCGCGGTTGCTGCCGACCGAAAACTTGCCATGGCTGATGGGCTGACGGTTCAATTGATATTCCTTTTGGTGTGTCCCATAAAAAGTGGTGCTCATCTGACCATCGTAACGCATATCAATTGAGGCGCTGAAGAGCTTTTCAATCTGCACACCGGAATGGCTCTCGTTGATGATTTTGCTTGACCGGATGATGACGTCTGCATCCTCAAAAATCGTATAAAACAGCAGCAAGCGGATGTTTGAAACAGGATCGACCAAATGGATGGTCAGTGTTTGCGAGTCGGAATCGGGTAGGTCTCTTGCATGCGGAAAGGCAATGAATTCGGGTGCCCCGCCTGAGATTTCAAATTTTTCATAGGCAAAGCGGCTGACGGTATAGCCATTGCCCATTCTTATCTGAACGGAAGGTTCACGGTAATCGCCTTGGTTAGGGAAGCTCACTTCCAGTGGCACGTATTCAAGGGAGAATGCAGGGCGCTCGGGAACAGTCATGGCTGCAAAAGTCCGTTTTTTTAATGTCGGTTTATTCGATAGGGAATAGGATTCAATTCTTTTGCCCCAATGACGATGCGCCAAATAAGTATCTTCAATAATCTCAAAGACATAGCTTATATTGTCGTTCATAAGATGGAAAATCTTTTTTTGATCATCGTATACAATCAGTTGTCTGTTCATTTTTTGTAATCCTTTCGATATTGGGATGGTGACAGGCTGGTTTCTTTTCTGAAGAATTTTGAGAATGAAAGGGCATCGCTGAAACCTACGGAGCTACCGATGATGTTAATCGGATCTTCCGTAGCTATCAGCAACTCTTTTGCTTTATTGATTTTTAAATTTGTCAGGTATTTTTTTGGACTGATTCCCATTTCGGATTTGAAGACTCCCGCCAAGTAGCTCGGATGAATGCCCGCAAAGGCAGCGATATCAGAAATATGGATATCGTCATGATAATGTAAATCCATATATCTCACCGCTTTCGATGAAACCGATGAGGAGTAGCTGGTGTTTGAATGTTTGATGCATTCTTCGAGCAAGGTTCCGATGATGTCATACATGATCCCGTTGATCTTTAAGAAAGAAGCAGTGCTGTCATCGCTGGACATTTCGATGATCTTCATTATTTTGGTTTCATACAATTCGGCATCCGCGCAGTCCAAAACAAAGTGTTCTTCAGTTGACTGCAAAAGCATTTGGACATAATTATGCGATTGGATACCCAAAAAGCCTATCCAGGAATACTTCCATGGCGAATCCATTGCGGCGGTATAGGTCGAAATTTCGCCTGCAGGGACAATAAAGAGTTGATTCTCATGAACCTCAAACTTTTTATCATTGATTTCCAGTGAGCCTTTGCCCTCCTTAACAAAATGAATAAAGTGATAATCTCTGCGCTTTGGTCCATAGCTGTACCCAGCTTCACAATATTCAATCCCACTGTTGTAAAGAATGAAGTCCGAGATGCTCTTTTTTGAAAAATCTGTGAACTTATCGGTGTACTCTCTGATATTTTTATCCATGGTTTCATTATACATACATCCCTCCCGATGGCTATCTTGATATTAGAATTTTCCATATACCTCTGTATTTTTTCCATATTCTATTCGGGACAAGCTCTGGTATTATGTATCTAACAAGGACGAATGAAAGCGCATAATTTCAGTTTGTTAATTTGATTAGAGGAGTGATTATCATTAAGGAAAATCCATATCGGAATCTCTTTCATCTGGAACCTGATCGAGGACTCTTGAACGATCCGAATGGGCTTGTTCAATTTCAAGGGAGATATTATTTTTTCCACCAATGGAATAGGTTTGGTTTGGATCACGGCTACAAGGAATGGGGAGCATTTGTTTCATCGGATTTGAACAATTGGGATCATTTGGGTTCAGCATTACTGCCCGACAGCAAGGAAGACAGCGATGGCGTCTATTCCGGAAGCGCGATTGAACATGACAATAAGTTGTATGTTTTTTATACCGGCAACACGAAGCACAACGGAAACCGTAAAAGCTATCAAAGAATGGCCTGTTCCTCAAATGGCTACACGTTCACTAAGAGCGAAAAGGTAATTGAAACACCAAATGGTTTTACAGAGCATCACAGAGACCCAAAAGTATGGCAATCGGATGGAAAGTGGTGGATGATTGTAGGGGCGCAAACATTTGATCGAGTTGGTGCTGTCAATTTGTTCAGCGCAACTGATTTAGAAGAATGGAAATATGAAGGGGTGTTCTACTCGGCGCAAACGCTGGATCAAATGTGCGAATGTCCGGATTACTTTCAATTGGGCGATACTGAAATTCTGGTGGTTTGTCCCCAAAAAAGAACTTCCATCTTAAACGGGAACGAGAACATTTCCAGCTATGCGGGTTACATTGTGGGAACTTTTGAAAAAAATAACAAGCGTTTTCGTCCGGAGAGCGATATTATTTTGATGGATGAAGGGTTTGATTTTTACGCTCCGCAGTCCTTTATTGATGAAAAAAACCGAAGAATTGTGGTCGGGTGGATGTCGCGGATGGATGAAGCAGAAGAACGGGCATGTCCGACTGCAGCTTTCAATTACTTGCATTGCCTTACGATCCCAAGGGAACTATTTTGGGAAAACGATCGTCTTTATCAACGGCCGTTGGCAGAGTTGAAAATGCTGAGGAAGAAACGAAATACGTCAACCGAAACCAATGCTGCTTTTCTTTCTGACAGCGCGGCTTACGAGTTACATCTACAACTCGTCAATCAAACGACCCCATTAGAAATATCCATGAATAATGGAAATACGGTCATCCGCTTTGATGGCAAATCCAAATTGGTCATCAGTCGCATAAACTGGGTTTCCGGCCAACGTGAACAAAAGGAGCTGCACATTCCCGAATTATTTGAAATTCAAATATTCAACGATTCGTCAGCTATGGAAATTTTTATGAATAAAGGTGAAAAAGTATTCTCCATGCGTTACTTTTGTGAAGAAGAACAGCGCGATATTTTTTATAGGGGCCTACAAGAAAATGGCTCAATCGATTATTATTCGTATAAGGAGGAAGTCTAATGAATAACAAAGAACTTGCAGAAAAAATATTGGCACTTGTTGGGGGAAGAAAGAATGTGAAGTCGGTCGCGCATTGTGCAACGAGACTTCGCATCATAACAAACGACAAAGAGGAAATCAATGTCGAAGGGATCGAGTCCCTCGACAAAGTCAAAGGCAGTTTCTATAATTCTGGTCAATATCAGATCATCCTGGGGACTGGCCTTGTGAACAAGGTTTACGACGAATTTGCGCCTTTGGTTGAAAATACTGGAAGCCAAGCGTCTGCCAATATGCAGGAAGATAAAAAAATGACTTTCCAAAGCGCGATTCGGATTTTTGGCGATGTCTTCGTCCCGATCATCCCGGTACTGGTGGCGACAGGACTATTCATGGGCCTCAGGGGATTGGTGACACAGGAAGCGATCTTGGGGCTTATCGGTTTAACTCCAAGCGATATCCCGCAGCAATTTTTATTGTTCACACAAATTCTGACGGATACAGCTTTTGCTTTCCTGCCTGCTTTGGTGGCCTGGTCGACGTTCAGAATATTCGGCGGAACGCCCATATTGGGGATCGTTCTTGGGTTGATGTTAGTCAGTTCCGTACTGCCGAATGCTTATGCGGTAGGACAACAAGCAGCTGAGCCTTTAGTGTTTTTCGGTTTCATCAAAGTTGTCGGGTATCAGGGATCGGTATTGCCGGCCTTTGTCACGGGCATCATCGGTTCAAAAATTGAACGTGCATTGAAGCGGAAAATTCCGGATTCTTTGGACTTGATTCTTACCCCGTTTTTGACCTTGCTTCTTGGACTTATTGTTGCGCTGTTCATCATTGGACCGATATTCCATGAGGTCGAATTGGGCGTACTGCATATAGTGGAATCCTTGTTGACGCTGCCGTTCGGAATTGGCGGACTGATTTACGGGAGTTTTGGACAATTGCTTGGCATTTTCGGTATCCATCATATTCTGAATTTCCTGGAAATAAGTATGTTGAGTCAAACTGGCTGGAACATGCTCAATCCTATCGGAACTTGTGGAAATATTGCACAGGCTGGTGCGGTATTGGCTGTTGCAATCAAAACAACCTCACCAAAAATTAAACAAATTGCTTATCCATCAGCTTTTTCGGCAGCATTAGGTATTACTGAGCCGGCTGTTTTCGGTGTGACCTTACGTCTGGTAAAACCGTTTGTGATGTCGATGATAGGCGGTGGTGTGGGTGGATTCTTGGCTTCGCTGTTGAATCTGCGCGCAACCGGAATGGCATTGACGGGAATTCCTGGAACATTGTTGTATCTGAATGAACAATTGCCGTTTTACATTCTTGTCAATCTCGTAGCGTTCAGTGTCTCCTTTGCATTAACCTGGTTTTTTGGCTACAAGAAAGATGATACATTCTAAAAACAGCTTTTTGATGGCTGACAAGTAAAAAATAATTCCTGCTTCTGATTGTGCGCTTTATGCGTGTGCAATATGAGGCGGGGATTTTTTTGGAATGATTTGCAGCGGAATGAGAATGATGCCTGTTGGTCCTTCAATCCCGTGATTTGCCATGAAGTCCACTCCATGGTTTATAATGGATGCATAGACTAAGCACAAGAGAGAAGTGAAGATGATGAACAGTAAAGAAGTAGCGCAGCTATTCGACCTGCCGATCGATACGATCAGATATTATGAACGGGTGGGTGTGATTCCGCCGATAACGCGCGACAAAAATGGCTACCGCATCTACGCGAAACGGGACCTCAACTGGATTTTTCTGGCGAAGAGTTTGCGCAAGGCGGGCTTGTCGATCGAGTCGCTGATCGAGTTCGCAACCTTGGCGCAATCAAAGGAGAGTAATGTTCGGGCAGCCCAAAAACAGATTCTGCAGGATCAGTTGACGGAAATCAATGCCAAGCTGGAAGAGATGATGCATGCGAGGGATCTGCTGGAGTACAAGATCGAGACGTTTGATGATCATGTCGCTAAAATCAATGCCGGTGAACTGAGTGATGACGAGGTTGAAGAGCTCTGGACGATGAAACATTTCAAAAAACAGGAAATACCGCTTGCTGTGGAGTAAACTCCATAGTATAGAGTAAGCATTGTAGTAAATATTCCAATTGGAGGTTATGATATGCAAACAGTAAAATTAAACAACGGTGTAGAGATTCCAGTTTTAGGCTTCGGTACTTTTCAGATTACCGATCCTGTTGAGGCAGAACAATCCGTCATTGCAGCAATCAAAGCGGGCTACCGCCATATCGATACAGCACAGTCGTACATGAATGAGGAAGCAGTCGGGCGCGGCATCGCAAATTCCGGCGTACCGCGCGAAGAACTTTTTGTGACGACCAAAGTTTGGGTGGAAAATGTTTCCTATGAAGGTGTGAAAGCTTCGATCGAGCGCTCGCTCAAACGTCTGGGCTTAGATTACCTCGACATGCTGTTGATCCACCAACCGTACAGCGATGTCCATGGAGCTTGGAGAGCAATGGAGGAATTGCAGGAACAAGGCAAAGTGCGCGCAATCGGCATTTCCAACTTCGCCGTTGACCGCGCGGTGGATTTGGCGACCTTCAATAAAGTCGTACCGCAGATGAACCAGATTGAAATCAATCCGTTCCACCAACGCATCGAAGTCATCGCAGCGTTGAAAGAAGAAGGCATCATGCCGGAAGCTTGGGCTCCTTTTGCGGAAGGAAAAAATGACATCTTCAACAACGAAGTGTTGGTCGCCATCGGGAAAAAATACAACAAATCAGTGGCGCAAGTCATCACCCGCTGGTTGGTGGAGCAGGACATCGTTGTTTTGGCAAAATCGACCAAACCGGAACGGATGGCTGAAAACCTGGATGTGTTCGACTTCGCCTTGACGGATGAAGACAAAGCGCAGATCGCGACTCTTGATGAGGGCGAAAGCCAATTCTTCTCGCATGCCGATCCTAAGATCATCAAATGGTTGGCGGAAAGAAAAATGGGCGTTTAAGGGTGTAAAATTTTCTGAACTGAATAACGAATGAGCGAACAAAAAAACAGAAATCCCTTATCCGGATTTCTGTTTTTCATTTTCAGGAGGCTATTTGATTGATTCGATTGCCGAAACTTTTTCTTCGACGTAAGCTTTTACGTCGTTTTTTGGCATCTCCAGCACGACAGCGAATTCGCCGTAAAGCATTTCTTCAGCTTTCTTCATGTAGCGTCTGTCGGTTTCAGAAACCTTTTTATTTTTTGTGGCAGCGATTTGGTTCTTGAGGTAGACCGTTTTGATCACTTGGATCAGGTATTTGCAATCATGGCGTTCCATGGCTTTGTCATAATGTTCGGAAAGCAGATTCGCGCTGCTGTATAGGATATCCGTTTCGATTGTCGGAATCTGTTCGATGATTTCCTGTGCGTCATCAGCCGAAATGACGGGACGCATAAATACTTTCGTATCAACGGGGGTGAATACTGTTCCGTTACGATACAGGGGCTTCAGAACATAATAGAGACGATCATTTGCGACAGCAGTGACATTCATAACTTCGATCGCTTCGACTCGGCAGACCCCTTCGTTTCCATACACTATCAAATCATTAACTTTGTACATGTAATCCTCCATATCTCTTCCAAAAGCAACAAAAAAGCGTGCAGAATTTTGACAACAGGACTTACGTTTGTCAAAACAACACGTTGTATAAATATTATACCAAATTTTGACTGTTTTTGTAAGTGTTGATTTCAAGAAAAACTATATAGATAAGTCGATACGTGAAAAGTCAAGTTGTTTCGAAAATGGAAACTTCATTGTATCCTGCAGGTAAATACCTTAATTTAGACTAAAGTCTTATTCAGAGAGGGAGAAGCGTATGAAGTTTCCAGAAAATTTTTTATGGGGTGGGGCCACATCGGCTGTACAATGTGAAGGAGGTTACGATAAAGGGGGAAGAGGATTGGCTAATGTGGATCTGGTACCCGTGGGTCAAGACAGATACGCTGTAGGCAGCGGGGAGTTGCCTGCAAATGATTTTGATCCACAGGCATTCTACCCAACAAAGTCGGCAATTGATCTGTATCATAACTACAAGGAGGACATCGCCCTCCTAGGAGAAATGGGTTTTAAGGTCTACAGATTTTCTATATCATGGACAAGGATTTTCCCGAATGGCGATGAAAAAGAACCCAATCAGGAAGGCCTGCAATTTTACAAGAATATCATCAAGGAATGCAAGAAATATGGCATCGAGCCTCTTGTCACAATCAGCCACTTTGAATGTCCGATGGGTTTGGTTGAAAAATTTGGAGGCTGGCGGGACCGGCGGATGGTTGAAGAATATGCCAAATACGCAAAAACGCTCTTTGAAGAATTCCAAGGATCAGTGAAATACTGGATTACCTTCAATGAAATCAATATGGTTCTTCATTTGCCTTTTGTGGCAGCAGGGATTCGTTTCGATGAAGGGGAAAATAGGAATCAAGTCATGATTACAGCTGTCCATCACCAATTGGTGGCGAGCGCGTTGGCCACCAAACTAGCGCATGAAATCGATCCGGATAATCAGATCGGATGCATGATGGCTGCGGGGCCGCACTATCCAGAAACCTGCAAACCCCAGGATTATTGGAAGGCTCTGGAAGATGATAGAGAAAATTATATGTTTATTGACGTCCAAAGTTGGGGGTATTATCCGCAATACGCGTTGAATTGGGTAGCGAAAAGAAATGCTGAGATACCTTTTAATGAGGGAGATCGAGAACTGTTGCGCAATTATCCGGTTGATTTTGTCAGCTTTTCCTACTATTCCTCACATGTCAGCACTTCAGAGGAGAACAGAACGGATGTTACCCCTGGGAATGTATTCCAATCGATAGTGAACCCACATTTGAAGTCGAGTGAGTGGGGATGGCAAATCGATCCGCTCGGGCTTAGGATCACTTTGAATTTGCTGAGTGATCGGTATCGAAAACCGTTGTTCATCGTGGAAAACGGCCTGGGTGCTAAGGACAGGATTGAGGACAATGGCAAAATCCAAGATGATTATCGTATCAATTATTTGCAGGAACATATCCTGGCTATGCGTGACGCGGTATGTGAAGACGGCATCAATCTGATCGGCTATACGACCTGGGGATGCATTGACCTTGTGTCGAATACTTCCGGGGAAATGGAGAAGCGTTATGGTTTCGTTTACGTTGATCTCGACAATGAAGGGGCCGGGACAAGGGAAAGGATCAAGAAGGATTCGTTTGAATGGTACAAAAAGGTGATCGCTTCGAATGGTGAATGTTTGTGATTTAACGGGCTTCAGGATATTCGGAGCCGTTGCTGGAGTTTCGGACCTTATCTTATGATAAGGTTCGATCAGTTATTCTGCATGATGATGCCAGCAAGCAAAACATCCACGACATATTTTAAAGCAAAATCGTTCAGCGTAGTTTCGTTTGAAGGAACGACGCATTTGTTGGGAAATTCGAGTTGGTCATTGCAGGTGATGAGCCAAGTTGTGCTCTGCAAGCTCTTGATCCTTCGAGTGATCCGCTTGCTGTATCTGAAAGTGTTGCCGTTAACGCTGAGCACGAGCAGAAAATCATCTTGATTGAGCGGGAAATCGACGTCAAAATCAGCATCGCAAATGACTGTGGAAATGGAAAGACGACTTAACTCAATCTGGATGGTGTGGCAAACGGAGCGGATATCACCTTGGGCAAATAAATAGACACGTTTTTGCCTGCCTATGACGTTCACTAGTTTTTCCAGAGTGGCATAATCGAGATGGTTTGTAACGTACTGGAATGTCTCGCTCAATTTCTGGTTGAAAAGGGCGACATTCTCAGGAAAACCATACGCTTTATTGAACAGAAAGGATTTTCTCTCCAGGGAATCTACATAATTCCGGCAAGCATCCTTGAAGCTTGCGTAGTTTTCGTATCCCAGAGTTCGGATAGTTTTGGAGATTTGACCTTTCGAAACAAAGCATCCGGCAGCAACAGCATCTATGGTCAAGAAGGGGATTTCGTCAATATGGGATTTGATGTAGCCAGCAATGGCATAAATGGAATCATTCTGATTTCTTGTATTCAGTATGTCGTTGACCTTATCGAGAATCATGCTGCACCTCCTGAAGTTTCTATCTTCAGTATAGATGAAATCCATTAATTTTCAACACAAGCATAGGAATAGCGGGAACGCTGGGAAATTCTATGCAAACATGGGTTGAAATCATTTTAGTATCAAAAGGGGGATTGACTCCGGCAAATGGATCGGAGTGTATAATTATGAAAAATATGTACTATGCAGGACTTGTTTTTTTGGGGGGATGCTGTTACGGCATTCTTTCGACTTTTGTGAAAATAGCATATGCGAACGGATTTAGTTCTGCTGCCGTGACAGGTGCGCAGTACTTGTTCGGTACGATGATGTTGTGGCTTGTTTTACTGTTTACAAAAAAGGAAAAGCTTTCCGTAAAGGAGTCGGTGAAACTTTTGTTGTCAGGCATCCCTTTCGGTTTGACCGGAATCTTTTATTATCAGGCACTGCAATCATTAAGTGCCTCATTAGCGATTGTTTTCCTTTTTCAATTTGTTTGGATCGGATCAGTGATCGAGTGGCTGGTTTACAGACTTGTTCCGGATAAAACGAAGCTGATTTCGATAGCTGTCCTTTTGCTCGGTTCATTATTGGCTGCTGACGTTTTTTCGAAAAGTAGTTCAACATTCACGGTGATAGGCTTAATCTGGGGGATTTTGGCAGCAGTAAGTTTCGCAACCTTCCTGTTTTTGAGCAGTGCTGTCGGGAGTCAACTCCCTCCTGTTCAAAAAAGTGCCTTGCTGGCTACTGGCGCGAGCATACTCGTGTCCATTTGTTATCCGCCGGTCTTCATCCTTGAGGGCACGATGGTATTTAGTCTTGCTCCGTACGGCTTGCTTCTTGGCCTTTTCGGTGTAATGCTGCCCCCATTGCTTTATTCGATCGGAATGCCGCACGTCGGACCTAGTCTTGGAACGATTTTGACATCTTCCGAACTTCCCGTAGCGATACTGATGTCCTCAATCGTATTATCAGAGCCAATCCCAGCTGTAAAGTGGACGGGTGTTATATTAATTTTGATAGGCATCGGTCTGAATAGTTTGAAAGATTCGAAAAAGACGGGAATGCTAAAAAAGACAGGATACCAGTGATTCATATACCGAAAAAATCCCCGACCGAGCTGTATTATGAGCTTGGTCGGGGATTCTTTGTTAACATACAGGAATTTATAAAATTTTCCAGAGTGAAAAGTGCATCACCGTAGGTGTTTCACAAGGTTGCAAAATGTTTCATGCACCTAAAATGATGTCCAGCTTCACGGGTTAGCCCTTCGGAAATTAGATAAATCTGTCCTATTGCGCTCTTCGATGCTCAGTCGGACAGATTTCCTAAATTTCTTTCAGGGCTGAACAAACCCGTTCAGCTTTTCTTATGCTTCGTCGAACAATGTTTTTCCGTCACTGGCGATGACATCCTTGTACCAGAAGTAGCTGTCTTTCTTGTATCGGTTCAGGGAAGGATCGACGGCTTCTTCGTACTGGTCGACATAGACGAAGCCGTAGCGTTTTTGGTAGCCGTTCAGCCAGCTGAGCAGATCGGTGAACGACCATGTGCAGTAGGCGAGCACTTCCGAGCCTTCTTCGATCGCCAGTTTGATTTCTTTGAGGTGTTCCGAGAGATAGGCGATCCGGTAAGGGTCATGAATGCTGCCGTCCTCCTCGAGCGTGTCGAAAGCGCCGAGTCCGTTTTCGGAAATGATGATCGGCAGGTCATAGCGGCTCGTGATGTCGCGGCAACCGACGCGGATGCCGATAGGGTCGATGGTCCAATCCCAATCGGTCGTCGGCAGATTAGGATTCAGCGGATTCTTGTACAAGCCGGGAACGCCCGGAATGGTCATCGAACCTTTCTCGCCGGTCGTGTTGAAAACGCCGCTGCTGTCAATGCCGTCCAACGGGTTGTATGCGACGGTGTCGCTGCGGTAATAGTTGACGCCCATGAAATCGACATGCTTAGCGGCTTCCACCAGCAATTCCGCATCGCCCGGCTCGAATTCAGGTGCAACGCCCTTAGTCTGCAGATACTTCATGGCCGCTTTCGGATAGCGTCCGTAAGCGTAAACGTCCATCCACCAATAGTTTTTCAGATCATCGTAATCCATCTTGGCTACGACATTTTCCGGTTTGCAGTCGATGGCGTAGCTCGGATGCAGGGCGAAGCTCGCACCGATCATGCCGTCCGGAACCAGATCCTGGAAGGCGAGCACTGCCTCGGCATGCGCCAGAAAGACATTATGGTTGACCTGGTAATAGAGTTTTTCTTCGCCGCTCATTTTGGGCGGGTGCTGCGCCGTCAGCCAACCCATCCGTGTGAAGATGTTCTGCTCGTTGATCGTGATCCAGTATTTCACCTTGCTGCCGTACGCCTCGAACAAAGTCACGGCATATTTCTTGAAATCGGCAATGACTTCCCGGCTTTCCCAGCCGCGGTATTTTTCCTGCAGGAACAGCGGCAGATCCCAGTGATAGATCGTCACCATCGGCTCGATCCCGTTTTCGAGGCAGAGATCGATCAGCTTGTGGTAGAAATTTAATCCCTTTTGGTTCACCTCATCCATGGAAGTCGGGAAAATCCGTGCCCAGGCGATCGAGAAACGGTAGGTTTTCAGTCCCATTTCCGCCATCAAGCGGACATCTTCCTCCATGCGATGGTAATGATCTACCGCGACATCCCCGTTTGTGTTTTTGTAGGTGGTGCCGGGTACTTTCACGAATTCATCCCAGATCGATGGGCCTTTGCCGTCCTCGTTCCATGCGCCTTCCACTTGATAAGCTGCCGAAGCGCTGCCCCAGAGAAAATCCTTCGGGAAAGCATTTTTGTTTGCTTGCATCATAGTTTTGAACACTCCTTTTTCAGCATGATCCATTCCAAACGCTATTTCCATTCTATTTTAACATGCTTGATGCAGAAAACGCATGGCATAAGGTAGCGTTTTCAGTAATTCGGTCTAATCCCAACATTTTGACTGATTAAACAGACGCCGACCCCTCCGGATCTTCCGAAAAAGGGGTTACAATCCAGTTACACCATAAAGGAGGCGATTCCATGCCAATTCATATTCATCAACAAGGGAAATTCTTTCATCTGACCAATCAGAAGATCAGCTACATCATGCAGGTACTGGAGGATGGCAGTCTGGGGAATCTTTATTTCGGAAAAAAGGTAGCCGACAGGACGGATTTCAGCCATCTGATCGAATCGGCGTATCGGCCGAATACAGCTTACGCCAGCCAGGAGGATTACTCATTTTCAAGGGAGCATATGCGCCAGGAATTTCCGGTCTACGGGACGACTGACTTCCGCCACCCGGCCATCAGCGTGCTGCACGAGAACGGCAGCCGCGTGTCCACTTTCCGAGTGAAAGAACACGCTGTCCATTCGGGTAAGCGAAAACTCGCCGGATTGCCGGCCACTTATGCCGAATCTCCGGAAGAAGCGACTACTTTGGAAATCACTTTGGAGGATTCCTTGGCAGGCGTAGTCGTCTTGCTGAGCTACACGCTCTATGAGGAACGTCCTGTTGTGACTAGATCCGTGCGCGTGCGGAATGATGGACAGAAAAATGTGCAGCTGGAACGTTTGCTGAGCATGAACCTGGATCTGCCCGATGCAGAATACGAACTGTTGCAGTTGTCGGGCGCTTGGGGACGGGAACGTCATCCCTACTTCCGTCGGTTGGTTCCGGGTATCCAAAGTGTCGAAAGCGCGAGAGGATCATCCAGCCACTACCAAAATCCGTTCATTGCTTTGAAAAGACCGGATGCCACCGAACAATCCGGAGAGGTCCTGGGATTCAGTTTCGTTTATTCCGGTAATTTCTTGGCGCAAGTGGAAGTGGATACCTACAATGTTGCGCGCGTCAGTATGGGGATCAATCCGTTCGGCTTCGGCTGGTTGCTTGAACCAGGACAAACCTTCCAGACACCGGAAGTCGTGATGGTGCACAGCGGAAATGGATTGAACGGCATGAGCCAAACTTTCCACAGCCTCTACCGCCAACGGTTGGCAAGAGGGACGTGGCGCGATAAGGAACGTCCGATTTTGATCAATAATTGGGAAGCGACCGGGATGGATTTCACGGAACAGCAATTGCTGGATTTTGCCGAAACAGCTTATGTAGACGGGGTGGAACTGTTCGTTCTGGATGATGGCTGGTTTGGGGGCCGGCGTCATGAGCGAGCTGGGCTCGGAGATTGGTTCGTCAACAGGGAACTGTTGCCGGAGGGGATTGACGGCTTGGCTGAAAAAATCGAAGCGATCGGCTTGCGGTTCGGGCTATGGTTTGAGCCGGAAATGGTGAATGCGGACAGTGATCTTTTCCGGGCTCATCCGGATTGGATCATCCATACACCGGGAAGACCGGTTTCCCACGGGCGCCACCAATATGTCCTTGATTTCACCCGTTCTGAAGTAGTCGATCATATTTACACCATGATTTCCAAGATATTGCGCGAAGCCAAAATTTCTTATGTGAAATGGGATATGAACCGCTGCATCACTGAGGCTTATTCGCCAAGCCTTCCTGCCGGGAGACAGGGTGAGGTGTTCCATCGCTACATGCTGGGCGTCTATGACCTGTATGAACGTCTGACATCCGAGTTTCCGGAAATTCTTTTTGAATTTTGCGCTTCCGGGGGAGGTCGCTTTGATCCTGGGATGATCTATTATTCTCCGCAAGGATGGACCAGTGATGATACGGATGCAGTTGAGCGATTGAAAATCCAGTACGGCACTTCTTTTGTTTACCCCTTGAGCTCGATGGGAGCGCATGTTTCCGCAGCTCCTAACGAACAGCTTCACCGTTACACACCGTTGGAGACGCGCGGGAATGTTTCGGCATTCGGCTCATTCGGTTATGAATTGGATCTGAACAGATTGACGGAACAGGAAAGGGTAATCGTCAAGGAACAGATTACGTTCATCAAGAAGTACCGCAAAATAATCCACAGCGGCACTTTCTACCGTCTCATGAGCCCATTCGACGGGAACTATTGTGCATGGATGGTCGTTTCCGAAGATAAACGGACGGTGCTGGTGGGCCAATATAAAATTCTGAATGAGGTCAATGCGCCTTTCAGAAGGTTGCAATTGATCGGATTGGATCCTTCGACCGAGTACGTCGACATTGCCGATGGGAAGGGCTATTACGGGGATGAACTGATGCATATCGGCTTGGTGACAAGTGATGCTTCCTGCGGTCAGGTTCTCGATGGAAGAAAACCTTCTTGTGACTTCGATTCGAAAATTTATATATTCGAAGCAAAATAAGAAAAGCTGAACGGGTTCGTTCAGCCCTGAAAGAAATTTAGGAAATCGTGCCGACTGAGCATCGAAGAGCGCAATAGGTACGATTTATCTAATTTCCGAAGGGCTTACCCGTGAAGCTGGCCATTATTATTGAGTGCATGAAACGTTTGCAAATGTGTAGAACACCTGCGGTGATGCGCTTTTGAGTTTAAATAATTTTTATAAATTCCTATATATTGAAAAAACGGTGCATCGTCAGATGCGATGCGCCGCATTTTCTTTGAGTTGCACCTGCCTTGCGTATTCCGTCTTTCTGTAGGCTGTCGGTGTGATTGCGTACTTTCTTTTGAAGGCTTTGGAAAAGACTAGGGTATCGCGGTAGCCGCTGTATTCCGCGATTTCATCGATCGAAAAGTTGTTCAAACCCAAGAGTTCCGCCGCCCTTGTCAGACGGTGATCCGTCAAATATTGCTGGAGAGTCACGCCCATCTCCTGCTTGAAAATGCTGGAAAGATAGCTGCGGTTCAAACACAATGCTTCCGCAAGGTTCTGGATGGTCATCGGTGTGGCATAATAGCTCCTGATGTAAGCAATCGCTTCCCGGATATGTGGATTCCGTGGCTGGTCTTTGGCAACGGGGTTTTCAGAGGTCTGTTTGCATAAAGCCAAAAATTCATAGAGACGGGCTGAGAGCATCAATTCAGCAAAAAGGGATTCTTGATCCCATAAAAAGGATTCTTCGATGATTTCGATGATGCGTTCCATATTTTCGGTTTGGAAAACCGGATGATGGCCCGAACACCCCAGTGCATCCAGGTAGAACCCGGCGAGATCACCCTCGAAACCGATCCAATAGTAACTCCATGGGTCTTCTTTGTCCGCTTGATAAAAGGTCCTTGTATCAGGCGGAATAATGAAACCTTGACCCACCGCCACTTCATAGGACTCATTATCAAGTTGGTAGCGGCCTTTGCCTTTCGTCACGATATGGATGATGTAGTTGGGTCTGACTGCCGGTCCGAAACTGTGCAGTGATTCGCAGGTCGCTTTCCCGGAGAAAAGAATCTTGAGGTCTGTTTGATTGTTGAAAAAGTAAGTTTTGAAAAAAGCAGTTTCCATAACGACCACCTAACATTTTCACTGTATTTGAAAACATTATAATCTATAGGGTGCGTTTCCCGCAACCTATAATAAGAACGGGTCAAGCGCAAATCGACAACGAGAGGGGTTATCACATTGAAAGTACCATCTATAGAAAAAAAGGGTAACATACTGTTCCGGGGTGGCATCACGTTTCTCGGGACAAGCCTCATCAGTTGCGGCATAGCTTGGATGCGTTTCAGCGGAATGGGCACAGATCCGTTTGTGACGATGAATATCGGTATCAGCGAATTTGTTGGAATGGACTTCGGAACGATTCAAATGTTGGCTAACGTTGCAGCTCTGTTGGTGATGCTTCGGTTCCGAACGAATATGATCCATTTGGGGACACTATTGGGAATCTTCTTCGTTGGCTATTTTTCGGACTTTTTGTTGGGGTTGTTGCAGAATCTGCCCGACACGCTGACGATGCGCATGCTGGGATTGCTCATCGGACTCATCGCGTGTTGTTTCGGGGTGGCCGTCTACATGACCGCTGATATGGGCATTGCTCCGTATGACGCCTTGGGAATCATTCTGCTTGAGAAGTTGCCTCTCCGATTAACTTACCGGGAAATCAGAATCATGACGGATCTCAGTTGTGTAGCGGTCGGCTTTATATTGGGTGCCAAAATCGGTATCGGGACAATCATCACAGCTTTTTTCACCGGTCCCTTGATCAACTTTTTCAAGAAGAAAGTGGAACTATTTTTGGCTAGACCGCATTTTCAAAAAACAGCCAGTTAGCATATGTTCAAAAAGAGAGGCTCTCCATCATTTGGTCGGAGAGCCTCTCTTTTTGAACGATTATTGCGCCTCAAGCATCCGCAATATAATCTGATTGTCAAATTGAAATTTCTCTCTATACATTTCCATCTGAAGCTTGCCCATCATGAGCCAGCCATTTGCAATCTGTTACCCCCATATTTGTAAATGTTGCTTTAAACGATGAATTTTCTGGACTACAAGCATAGATACCAAATTGAATGGTGCCATTACCTTTCCACATATGGAATATCCGCATCTGACTATAATGAATTCCATCGATCGATGATTCTATACAATAATCATCCTCTCTCCGACTGAATCTATACCACATAGATTTAATCGATGCATCAATAACTGTCGTAGCCCAATCAGAATAGCCATTATTAGTAACAACACTTCCTAAATGTTGAAAATCTTCATTTTCATATTCAATAGAACATTTAAACCAATTTTCACTATCTAAATACATAACTACTCCACATTGGTCAAAACGATGATTGCTTTCAAATTCAGTTTTTACTATAAAAGAAAAGTATTTTTCATCCGTATTAATTTGCAAAACAGGAGCATTATCATTCCTAAAATTGTAATAGGTTCTTTGCCATAAGTCAGTATGAGGTTCTGTAATAATTTCTATTTTATCTTCAGTCATATTATAGTTTTTAGGTTCTCTTATCCATTTTAAATCTTTAATATTAAATTCCGTATTTTTCCTCACTTATAAAACCTCCGTAACTATTTATACTGATATTATACCCTAAATCAATAATGGAAGGAGACACAAGTGTTCAGACACAAAGATGGTAATGACAGTGAACAAAGTATTTCCAGAAACATTTTTATGGGGTGGCGCAACCGCCGCGAACCAATACGAAGACGGTATGGATTTGGGGTCAAAATAGTCGAATAGACGTGATGTATTCGACAAACTCGGTCTGCAAAGGAGTCAGATTGTCGAATGCTAGGCAGCATTCGACAATTTCGCCCAAAACTGGAATGAACTTGTCGAATGTTAGTCCGATATTCGGCAAACCCGACTCTTATATTAGACGGTGATTGATTTTAATATTCCGCTAAAAAGTGCTATCCTGTTAACAAGGAGTGTGATGTCGAATGGGTGAGAATTTTGAGTTGATAATGACTCTGGTGAGTATCGGAATCATCAGTGTATTTGGATATCTGATCATAAATATGGTTTTGAATCTGACTGCCGTTGAGGTTACCGAAAAAGCCAAATTGATTGGGAAAGATACGGAGAACGCGAGCCACATGAACGGTGATTCTATGGTTACGACAACAACCTACGTGTTGACATTCGAAGTGGACGGCGGCGAACGCATCACTTTCCGTGTCGGCAGAGGGGTATACCGCAAGTATGTCATCGGTGATTATGGGCGGCTGACGTACAAAAGAAAATGGTTCAGACAATTTGAACGAATTTGAGAGGGCTGCGTTTTTTGTTCCGGGGCAGTTGACTATCCGTTTTTCCTGTAGTAGTCTGTATGGGTATCAAATAAAACAGAATAAGACAGTTCGAAACCATCCTGTCTCAAATCAAAACTAGGACCTGACTGCTGCTTATTTGAAGCGGTCGTTTGTTGATGGGCATAGTGTGCCCTTTTTTTGTGCCAAAAAATATAAGTGATATGTATATTTTCGAAGCCATCAGAGACAAGGAAAGTTCTGGAACGACGGATCGGCAGAACGGCAAGTGTGCCCATGTAGTGGCGACACCGGCTGCAGAACAACTTTAGGGGGAGAAATACAAAAATGTATATTTTAAAAACAGAACACAGCTTCGACAGCGCTCATTTTCTTGCTGGCTATGCAGGCAAATGCGCAAACATCCACGGCCACAGATGGCGGGTCGAAATCGAGGTTCAATCGGAAGAATTGGTCGCATCCGGCCAACTGGATGGAATGGTAGTGGATTTCGGGGATTTGAAAAAGGATCTCAAGGCCGCCGTGGATCACTTGGATCACGCGCTGATTATCGAAAAGGGCACCATGCGGGAACAAACGCTGCAATGCATCAGGGAAGACGGTTTTGCCGTCATCGAATTCCCGTTCCGGCCGACAGCCGAAAATTTTGCCGCCTATTTCTACAGAACGATGGCCGGTTTGGGCTATGATGTAAAGCGCGCCACCGTTTATGAAACACCGACAAACAGCGCCGCTTATGAAGAAAGCGGGGTAAGATAAATGGTATTACAGGTAGTTGAAAAATTCGTCAGCATCAATGGAGAAGGCCGCAGGTGCGGGCAATTGGCGACCTTTATCCGGTTCGCGGGATGCAATCTGAACTGCGGCTATTGTGATACCGCTTGGGCCAACGACAGGAAAGTCGCGTTTGATCCGATGACGGCCGAGGAGGTCTATGCCTACATCAAGGATACCCAAGTCACGAACGTCACTCTGACCGGGGGAGAGCCGTTGCTGCAGCAAGACATGCGAGAACTTTTGGAGTTGCTGTCGCAGGATCCGGAACTCTATGTCGAAATCGAGACGAACGGCAGCGTGTTGTTGAGCAAATTTTCTGATCTGGAAAACCCGCCGAGCTTCACGATGGACTACAAGCTTCCTTCCAGCGGGATGGAGCGCATGATGGCGTTGGGAAATTTCGATCTTCTGACTGAAAAAGATACGGTCAAATTTGTATCAGGAAGCATGGCGGACCTGGAGAAAGCCCGGGAATTGATCAACAAATACAAACTTACCGAAAAAACCAGCATCTTTATCAGCCCGGTGTTCGGGGAAATCGAGCTGGAAAGCATCGTTGATTTCATGAAGGATAACCAGATGAATGGGGTCAACATGCAGGTGCAGCTCCACAAAATCATCTGGGATCCGAACGAGAGAGGGGTTTAGAATATGGCAATCGATACATTAGCAATCGAAGAGCACATCAGGGGGATCCTGATTGCCCTGGGAGACGATCCCGAAAGAGAGGGCCTCAAAGATACGCCGAAACGGGTGGCCAAAATGTACGAGGACATCTACAAAGGGATGTGCTACACGAACGATGAGATCGCAGAAATGCTGAACACCACTTTCGAGGATGATTTGGTTTTGGGCGATGCCGAAAACGATTTGGTCTTCATGAAGGACATCGAGATATTCAGCCACTGTGAGCATCATCTGGCGTTGATGTACAATATGAAGGTGGCGGTCGCTTATGTTCCTCAAGAGAAAGTCATCGGCTTGAGCAAAATTGCCCGGATCGCCGATATGGCGGGCCGCAGGCTACAGCTGCAGGAAAGGATCGGCACTGACATTGCGGAGATTCTGCAGAAAATCACCGAAACGGAGGACGTGGCCGTCATCATCCAAGGCGAACACGGCTGCATGACCACCCGCGGCATCCAGAAGCCGGGCGCGAAGACCATCACGACCACGCTGCGCGGGCGTTTCAATACCGATCTGATGCTGAACAATAAGCTGATGATGCTGTATACGAAAGATGGATCGAATCAGTTTGGTTGATGTTAGTTCATGATGGGTCGCTTGATCGTATGATAGTTGGGCGAACGGGGTCGGAGCTCCGGTAAAGGGTCTGTCGCCGGAGGACAGTTGAAATACGGGGCCGCAACTCCTGCGAAGAGTGCTTGGCCGGAGAAGAACGATATACTCGAAATCTCACCTCCGGCCAAGGCTGCTCTCACCGGGGGACGGAGTAATTCAGCCAAACATGAACAAAAAACACAAGCATCCCGGCTCATATATGTAGCCGGAATGCTTGTGTTTTTTGCTTTACCGTCTATGAAAAGAAGGCCAAGCCCATTCTGCCGATCAGCTGCACCATTTCGATGATGACCACCAGGCTGCCGAGTTTGAACAACCAGGCGTTCACGATGCCGTTCGCACTGCACAAACCGAGGCGGATGCCGCCGGGCAGCGGATAGAATAGTTTCACGCGCTTGTGGTTCAGCATATCGATTGCAATATGCGACGCCATCGCAACCGCAAAATAAGGAACCAACAGCGGAGACAGAATATAGACCGCCATGCTCAACAAGGCCAGTCCGAGTATGGAGTGAAGAAACGACCGATGGGGTTGTTCCTTTCCGAAGATGCAGATACCCAAGAAAATGACGGTCCCGAAAAAGATCCGGGAGTAGGAGCTGTGGTTCAGGATGGCGGAGAAGATGCCGAGCGACCACCTGAACTCTGCGAATGCCAGTAGGACCGATACCGCCAGAATCAAACCGAGAATCCAGTCCAGTGTCTGATGGGATTCAGAGGTGGTGACATCGATGTCGCTGATGACAGATCCGACGATCGCTACGCCTAGACAGATGAACAATTCTTTCAGCGTGGAGGGTTGCGTAACCAGCAGGCTGGCCGCAGTCCCTATCGCTACGTGTGTTTTTCCAGTCATGTTGAATCCTTTCAAAAATAAAATAAGCGAGAACGTTTGTTCCTGCCGTTGTTATCATATCTGATTCTGAGTCAAAAAGAAACAAAAACCATGCGCGTTCAGATGATTCACCTTCCGACAAAGGCTGTTCTGTTTTTTCTATCAAGCTTGTTCGATTTTGTATGTTATTCAAAAAGTAAGTAAGATGGTACTCTTTTCTTATCAAATTTTAATAAACAGGGGGAACAGATATGCCAAATCAACTATTCAAAGTGACATCGACCAGTTTGCATGAAAATTACCAGGTAATCAACAAAGCCAGGGGCAAGTCCATCGTGCTGGATGAACCGGAAGCATTCGGAGGTACGGACATCGGATTGAGTCCGGTGGAGGCATTGCTTGCCGGATTGGGCAGCTGTAAAGCCATCGCCGGGCGGATGTTTGCCGAAAAGCTCGGCATCAAACTCCATGAACTTGAGATTGAAGTGAGCGGAAACCTGAACACAGACGGATTTTTGGGCGATGAGAATGTCAAAATCGGTTTTACTGACATTCATGCGGTCTACCGCATCAAAGCTGATAATACCGAAGCGGAAATCAGCCATTTCGTGGAGTTTGTGGAATCGCATTGCCCAGTCGGCGATACCTTGATCAATCCTGCCAGCATCAGCTTTGATACCACAATCATTTGAACAAATTAAACGGAAAAGTGCCCCGATCGATGCGCAAATTTGCATCAATCGGGGCACTTGTTATTTAATCTCTAAAGCGATAATGCAGGACATTAGTGTCCGCCGTGTCCGCTTGGGAGCGAGCTGTTCGGATTTTCGAAAGCTAAACCCAGTGCATCGGAGACGGCTTCCAGGATGCTGTTGCTGCTGAAGGTCGCGCCCGATACGGCATCGACTTCGACTGCTTGGGCGGTGATGATTTCTTCGATGACGGTGGTCCAAGCGCGGTAGAAAAATTGGTCATCGTCTTGTTTTGAGGTTTCTGTGATGTCGGTTATCAGTCCGTTCTGGACGGTCACTTCCACAATCGTTTCACCGCGAAAGCCGGTTCCGCTGCCTGTATATACGCCATCTGTATACTGCCCTGCGGCAACGCTGCTTGATGAGCTCTGCTCTGAACTGGATGCAGCCGATTCGTCGTTGGCATCAGCTTCAATTTCAGATGAGTCGCTTGCTGTGGATGCCGTGGCTGTTTGTACGGAAAGGGCATCGGCGACCGCATCCATGATCCCTACGCTGGTGTAAGTTGCACCCGTAACGGCATCAACATCGGTACTTTGCGCTCCGATGATGTCGCCCGTGACGACGCTCCAACATCTCTCGAAGAATGAAGGGGTATCGTTGTTGGAAACGTCCTCGATGTCGGTTATCAGGCCATTTTCGACAGTGACCGAAACCGTGATCAGACCTTTGAACCCGCGCGCGCTGCCTTCGTAAGTGCCATCCTGATACTGGCCGGTGCTTGTTCCAGTGGAGGGCTGTGTGGCAGCTTCGGCAATCGTCGTTGTCGCTTGAACGGATTCGAAGTCCATCGCGCTGACCGTAATCGTCCCAAGATAATTCAGCCCGACGATGCTTGTCGCTGCAACGGCTCCCAGAGTCTTGCTGTTCAATTCCATCCCCAAGAATTGCATGTTGCAGTTTTTCTTTGGGCAGCCTATCACGCATTGACCGCACTCGATGCATTCGCCGGAGCGGGATTTGTCCGTTTTGTAAAGCGGGATGGACATGGGGCAGTTTTGCGTGCAAAGGTTGCAGTTGCGGCAATTCTCTCTTGGTTTCTTGATCGTCAGCATGCGCGGCAAGGATACCAGGCTGAGGATGGCGCCGGTCGGGCACAAGTAGCGGCAGAAGAACCGCGGCACGAAGAAGGAAGCAATCAAAATGCCGATCAACAGGATTGTCGCAATCAGGAAAGTGGTGAACAACAGATCCAGGTTTTCAAGGGAAACCAACACCCCGAACGCGTCCAAGGGATTGAGCCCTTGCGGAATGGCGACGATCTGGAGAACCCAAACGAAAATGATGGAGAATAGCAGGAGAATGTATTTGATTAGCTTCAGTTTGCTGTCTGCTGACTCCCCGATTTGCTGTTCCTTGATTTTCAATCCGTTTCGGATGGAGGTCAGCAGGTCTCCGAGGCTGCCCATCGCGCAGATCCAACCGCAAAAGAAGCGACCGAACAACAGTGTGAGGGGATAGACGGACAGGACGACAACGAGGTCGGCGCTGTTCGCCTGCAAGGAAAAGCTGCCGGCGAGGAGTGCCACCACAAGGGCTTTTGTGCTCGAATAAATCTGGATGAAGAATCCGGGCAACAAGAGGAAGCAGATGAGCTGAACAATCATCCTGACGAAGTTGATTTTTTTGAACTGGCGCATTTTTCGT
Source organism: uncultured Trichococcus sp. (assembly GCF_963675415.1). NCBI lineage: Bacteria > Bacillati > Bacillota > Bacilli > Lactobacillales > Carnobacteriaceae > Trichococcus > uncultured Trichococcus sp. The sequence goes on along the minus strand of NZ_OY776221.1, from coordinate 80,833 downwards.
TTCCGTTTATTTTTTGTTTTCTGATCCATGGTATGATACCTTCCTTTTCAGCATTTTAGTGAAACCGTCCGTGGCAAAAATTTCCCGGTTAGTCAAGATGAACAGGGCGTGGCAGCCCGTTTGATTAGTCAATTTGGCGCCTTCATCGGGTCCGAGCACCAACAGGGCTGTCGACAGGGCATCCATATCGATAGAACGGTTGCCGACGACCGTCACACTCAACAAAGAAGAATCGGCCGGGCGGCAAGTCCGTGGATCCAAAATATGATGGTATCTTTTCCCATCGCGGATGAAGAAGCGCTCGTTCACTCCTGACGTGACCATCGTCTGATTGGTCAGACTCACAGTACCGATGAATTCACCGCGCTTCGCCAACGGATTCTGGACGCCAACCTGCCAACTTTCCCCATTTAGTTTTTCCCCAATCGTAGCGATGTTGCCGCCGAAATTGATCAGGGCGGAGCTGCAACCGTTCTGAACGAGGTGGTCTCTGGCCTTATCGGCGGCATAGCCTTTCGCGATGCCGCCCAGGTCGATCTGCTGGCCGGCTTTCTGCAACATGGCTGTGCCGTTTTTTTGGTCCAGGACGAGCCCTTTGTAGTTGACGAGCTCCTGGAGCTGTTCAAGGTCCCCGGCGTCAGGCACAAAATCCCCCTTCTTGCCGATCCCCCAAAGCGCGGTAGCAGGGCGGATGGTGATGTCAAACGCTCCTTTGGAAAGATTCGAAAAATCTTGTGCTCTTTTTAACATAAAAAACGTTTCTTCATCGATTGCGACGGGTCGGATGCCTGCTTGCGCTGAAATTTCGGCAATCGCGCTCGTGGGCTGGAAGGCTGAAAATTTGGCTTCGATAGCTTCGCACAATGATCGGCATTCTTCCAACAGCGGCAGGCAATCCACCTCCGCCATGATCTGGTTGTAGGTACCGAAAGCTTGAAACGAAATCTGCATGGAATCACCTATTCTTTTGTATTTTCTTTCGCATGCATTCATTGTATGCCTCTAAGAATTGCGATTCCCCGAAAAAAAGACGTAAAGTTGCGGGAAAAATGTTGGAGGAAAAGCAGCTGATGACATTTTCAAGATGGAATCCGCTATTCCGCGCGGTTAAATTTTCTGTATGCAGCCGCGATTGCGTTATAATAAGGTCAACGGAAGCTGCTTGATGAAGAGTGCAGTTGGGCAACATTTCAGACAGCGAATGCGGTGTGACGGTTTGTGAAGGAAGGTCGTTTTATGCAAGAAAAAGTGAGAATCAACTATTGGAGTGTGACTCCGGAAGAGATGTTGGAAGCTGTTCATTCCAACGTAAACGGTCTGGCTGCTGAGGAAGCGGCAGTAAGGTTGAAGCAGCACGGTCAAAACACGCTAAGAAAACAGAAAAAAGATACGCAACTCAGGGCCTTCCTTAGGCAGTTCAAAAATCCGATTATCCTCATATTGATTGTTGCAACCGGAATTTCGGCTGCAACAGGGGAGTGGATTGATGCGATGATCATCCTGGCCATCGTCTTGGCGAGCGCGACTCTCAGCTTTTATCAGGAATATACCGCGGGCAATGTCATAGCGGAACTCCGGGCGAAAGTGCAAGCAAAGTCCGTCGTCCTTCGCGATGGTAAGCCGATCGAGATTGCATCAAAAGAGGTAGTTCCGGGCGATATCATCAAACTTTCTACTGGCAGCCTCATTGTTGCGGATGGGTTGATTCTGGATAGCTCGAATTTATTCGTCAACCAGTCCATCCTTACGGGAGAATCCCAACCGTCCGAAAAGAAACCGGACAAAGTCAGTGAGGATGCCAGTCTGGAAGAACGCACTAACTGTGTTTACACGGGCACGAGTGTACAAAGTGGAAACGCCACGGTGTTGGTGGTGGAAACGGGAGCAAACACTGAATTCGGGCAAATCGCCGATAAGCTTTCTTTACGCCCGCCGGAAACGGAATTTGAACGCGGCGTGCGGCGATTCGGCTATTTATTGACTGAAATCATGCTGGTTCTCACCTTGGTCGTTTTCGCGATCAACGTCATCATGAACCGGCCAGCCATCGAAGCCTTGCTTTTCTCGGTTGCTCTTGCTGTTGGGATCACGCCGCAGCTTCTGCCGGCAATCATCAGCATCACCCTCTCGAAAGGATCCCGCATTATGGCGAAGGAAGGGGTCATCGTCCGCCGGTTGACCGCAATCGAAAATTTCGGCAGCATGGATATCCTCTGCACCGATAAAACCGGAACCTTGACGGAGGGCGCCATCCGTCTTGATGGTGCGGCTGATGTTTCCGGGCAGCCCTCAGATGAAGTGTTTCGGCTTGCGTACTTGAATGCGCGCCTTCAGACAGGGATGGTGAATACGCTGGACGAGGCAATCAGTGCATCCAAAGATGTGGATATCAGTGCCGTCAAAAAACAAGGGGAAATCCCTTTTGATTTCAACCGGGAACGACTGAGTGTCATTGTTCAGGAGGATGGACAGTGCATGATGATCGTGAAAGGGGCCTTGAACAGCATCCTCGCCATCTGCACGCGGGTTGAAATCGCTGGCGCCGAAAGCGCAATGGATGAAGAAATCCGGTCCGGCATCCAACAGCACTACGAGGAGTGGAGCAGTCAAGGAATCCGCATCATCGCGGTTGCCAAAAAAATGGTGGCAAAGCTGGAAAAATATGCAGTTGAAGACGAAAAGGAAATGGCCCTGATGGGCTTTCTGCTCCTGTTTGACCATCCGAAAGCGGATGTTTCGCAGACCATTTTAGACTTGGCGCGTAAAGGGGTCAGTCTGCGGATAATCACTGGGGACAATAAGTTGATCGCTTTGCACACTGCCGAGGCGGTAGGTCTGAAAGTCACTGGGGTTCTTACCGGATCGGAACTGATGAAGCTGAGTGATGAAGCCTTGTGGGCTAAAATCGAAGCCACTACGGTCTTTGCAGAAGTGGATCCCAACCAGAAGGAGCGGATTATCCTCGCCCTGAAAAAGAAAAATCATGTGGTGGGCTACATGGGCGATGGCATCAACGATGTGCCGGCGCTGCATGCGGCAGACGTCAGCCTATCAGTGGACAATGCCGTTGATGTGGCCAAGGAATCGGCTGATTTCGTATTGATGGAAAAAAATCTGGAAGTACTGAGCCGCGGTATTGTGATGGGAAGGACAACCTTTGCCAACACGCTCAAATACATCCAAGTCACTACCAGCGCCAATTTCGGCAATATGTTCAGTATGGCGGGGGCATCCTTATTCCTGCCGTTCCTGCCGCTGCTCCCCAAACAAATTCTCTTGATCAATTTTTTGAGTGATTTCCCTGCGATCACCATCGCCAATGACAGTGTGGATAAGGAAACAGTGGAAAAGCCGCTCAGATGGGATATCCATTTCATCCGGGATTTTATGTTTGTTTTTGGGCTTGTCAGTTCGGTTTTTGACTATCTGACGTTTGCCCTCCTGTTCATCGGTTTTGATGCCAAACACGGATTATTCCAGAGCAGCTGGTTCACTTTTTCAGTGCTCACGGAATTGCTGGTATTACTGGTCATGCGTACGCAGAAGCGTTTCTACAGAAGCAAACCCGCCCCGATCCTATTGTATTCATCCATCGTGGTGGGCATTATCACTATGCTGATCCCATACTTGCCGTTTCGTCAATACCTTGGCATGGAACCAATCAAGCCAATGCTGTTACTGTCTTTGTTCCTCATCCTCGGCCTGTACGTCATCGTCACGGAAATCGCCAAGTATTATTTTTATAAAGCAAAGGCGCAGCCGGAAACCAAGAAAGTACGCAGATAAGCAGTGCGTCGCAATCAGGGAGGCGGGATACGCATGTTCGAGACTTTTTATTTTTTGCTCGGGATAGTGAACAGTTTACTTTTGATTACGATATTTTTTCTTGTGCGGTATGACAAAGCCGCGCAGGTAGCGGTCGCGGGGAAAGTCTATTTGGCGTTGGCGATCCCGGCTGTCATCGGAATCGTCCTGGCGCAACAGCAGCAGAAGCCGGTTCAGTACACGATATTCCTGGGAATCTTCTTGGCTTTCCTTATGCTGGAAGGCATCTACGACTTCGTTCTGAAGGTATCTTTCCGTGAAAATTGGAAGTTATTGACGCCTTATCTGATGCTGTATTGGTCGATGAATTACGGTTTCATCGTAATGACGTGGAAACATTCGAAGCTGCAAGGCGGAATTCTGTTGGTCTTGTTCATTATCCAAATCATCGCCAATATCCGCTCGCACACGAAAGAGAAGAAATGAATGTTTGTAAACAAAAGAAGCATTACGCCCAAATCTGATGAGGGTGTAATGCTTCTTTTTCGCTATCGCGCAGCCGTTCATAAGGTATTTCGAAATTCGTATCGGATCATTCATTACTTGCTTTGGGAACTTGCCTCTTCCTGCACCAATCCCAGGAAATAATCCGAGGCTTTCGAAAACACTTGATATTTCTTCCAGACAAAGTGGAGGCCGACCTCAAGCTTTGGTTCCAACGGACGGAAGCATAAGTCGCTACCTTCGCCGGTATGGATGATGCCATCCAAGCACAGCGCATAATGGCTGTTTTCTTCCACGAGCAGGGAGGCATTGTAAAGTAGATTATAGGTTGTGACGATGTTCAGGCTGCGCTCATTGCCGCCGAGCCAACCAGCAAGTTCGTTTTTGACCAGCATCTGGTTCGAGCAGATAACCGGTTTACCCCTCAGATCCTTCGGTGCGATGCTTTCCAAATCAGCCAGTGGACTGTCTTTCCTCATCAGGACGCCCCAGACGTTCTTTGTCGGCAACTTGATGAAATCATATTTGGTCATGTTCGTCGGCTCCACCAATACGCCGAAATCCAGCAAACCATTGTCCAATCGGTCCGTAACGTCCTCGGCATTGCCGCTGAACAGATGGAATTTGAGCAGCGGGTGTTCCGTTTGGGCTCTGGTGATTGCGCGGGCTATGATCCGCATCCCTTCGGATTCGCCACCGCCGATATAGATGTCCCCGCTGAATTCAGTATCGTCCGCTCGCATTTCAGACTCGGTCTTATCAACGAGTTGGATGATTTCCTCCGCCCTTTTTCTGAGCAGCATGCCGTCATCCGTCAAAGTGATCTTGCGGTTGCCTCTGATGAAAAGTTGCTTTCCGAGTTCCTCCTCCAGTTCCTTCATTTGTCTGGAAAGGGTAGGCTGCGTGATATGCAAAAATTCCGCTGCACCCGAAATGCTCTGTTCCCTTGCGATCGTCAAAAAATACTGCAGCACTCTGATTTCCATGCCCTCAACTCCTTCGCCACCATTTTAGCGTTTCTTGCTATGCCTTTCAAGTATATCAAGTTATTTGATATAGGTATTTGAAATTCACCCTGATTCGATATATTCTGTTCACATGAGGAGGGAGATGAGTGGACATAAGTGAAGAAATGCTGATCACAAATCTTAATGATGCAGGCTGCACGAATGAAACCATCGCTGCTTTCCTGCACTACCGGCAAACGAACGAACAGGCAAAACAGATGGATTTGCTGAAGAAACACAGGCACATTTTATTGGATAAGATCCATGAGGACCAAAAGGCGATCGACTGTTTGGATTACTTGCTCTACAGACTAAAATAATAATACAAATCAGGGGGAAAAGAATATGATTGGAACGATCGCAGGAATATTGACGACATTGTCATTCGTACCGCAGGTTATCAAAGTTTTACAGACAAAGGACACGAAGGCCATTTCGCTAGGGATGTACCTCATGTCAGTGATAGGCATCTTCTTATGGATGACGCATGGGTATATAATGGGGGATATGGCACTGTTGATCGCCAATCTCATCACTTTCTGCCTGGCCTTGGTCATTCTGGTTGCTAAATTGAAATATAAATAAAAATTCGGATCAGTTCACGCTGATCCTTTTTTCATTTTGTTATAAAGTCAATTATAATGGATGAGAAGGGTGGTGCAATCATGTTGGAAGAATTGGCGTTTGAAATTGCGAAAGCAGCGCATGCCGGACAGACGGATAAAGCCGGTCTTGATTATATCCTGCATCCGTTGCAAGTGGCTGCAGAGATGACGACGGATGAAGAGAAGGCTGTCGCGCTGCTGCATGATATCATCGAGGATACGGATGTGACGGCAAATGAGTTGCTGGCGAAGGGTTTGCCGGACAATGTTGTCGAAGCTGTTAAAGCATTGACCAAAAAGCATAACCAAAACTATGCCGCATATTTGGCTGGCGTAAAAAAGAACCGGTTGGCCACTGCCGTAAAGCTGGCGGATCTGAAGCACAATTCTGATTTGAGCCGTCTGGAGAAGATTACCCAAAAGGACAGGGAGCGGGCAGAGAAATACCGCAAAGCGATTGAATATTTATCGAAGTGAAAGAAATTAATGGACCAGCAATTCCCCGGAAGGAGGATTTGCTGGTCCATTTTGTTTTATCTGGGGGCTTAATCGCTAGGCTTTGCTCGTTTCAGCGACAATCAACTTCAAACACTCTTCGATGCTGCGCAGCATCGGATTGTCCGTCCGGTAGATTACCCTCGTCTTGATTTTCAATGATTCGACCGGAGTCGATAAAATGATGACGCGCCCCGCCAGGATGTCGTCTTTGATGACGTCTTCCGACAGGATGGCGACACCCGCGTCCTTCAATAAGGCTTGGCGGATCATTTCCAGACTGTTGAAGGTCATCCGATTCTGGTCGGACAGTCCGTTTCTGTGCATGAATTCCTGAAGGAAGCTGCTGTAGGAGGATTCTGATTTGTAGAACAGCAATGGCGGCTGCAGATCGGGTTCTCCTCTCATGCGACTGGCCAAAGCGGTTGAAGCAACCAAGCAGATGTTGTCTTCCCGGAGCAGCTTATCGCGCACGCCGATCGTTGTGTAATTGGCGCTGAGGATGCCGATGTCGTATTGCTTATCGCGCACGCCTGAAAATATCAGTTTGGCGTTCTCGGCAGTATCAATCTCGATTTCGATGTCAGGAAACCGCTCATACGCTTTCGCGAAAAATTCCGACAGGTTCATCTTCATATAATTCAGATCCCCTACGATCCGCAACTTCCGCTTTTTATCGGATAGATTCCGCATCTTGTCCACCGCTTCTTCATAAAGGCTGAATATTTGGGCGGAATACTCGAACAAGACTTCCCCAGCTGCTGTCAGGAACAGTTTCCTGCCGGCCCGGATGAACAATTCCTGCCCCAGATCCGATTCCAACTTTTTGATTTGTTTGGTGATTGCCGGTTGGCTCAGTGCGAAATGTTGGGCGGTTTTGGAGAAGCTTAAAAAAGTAGCGCAATAATGGAACGTCCGTAGATGTGATAGGCCCATCGCAATCCCTCCGTGTCAGGTTATTTATCACCCAGTATAACCAGTAGTTATGGAAAAAGGTTATGTATGTAAGAAAGTCGTGAATCCTGTCAGAAAATGTCACACATCCGGGAAAAGCCGCAACTGTTTAAATGTCCTTTCCCATGCTAACGGGAATGGGAAGGCATCGTTTTCAGCAATTTACACCAAGTAGTCGGTCCTGAAAATGTTGCTTATAATTTGAATCAGGTAAGAGCAAAGCAAGGGTCCGCTCTGAAAGGCAGAAATCGATGGCCGTTCGTCCGGATCCGCAAATGCATCAAGTGAACGGAGGGAGCTTATGTATGTCGCAAACGGAACAGGCAGGCTTAAGAAGGTTCTGCTTTCAAAACCCAATCATGTCCATCAGGCAGAACAAATCAATGAAATTTCAAAAAATTGGAACCTACAGAACATAGATGAAGGACGCGTTAAAAAGGAATTCCAGGACCTTCATGCATTATATGAAAGTTTGGGCATTTCCGTCGAGCTGATGGAAAAGGATGAAATCCTTCCGCATGCCGTATTTGCCCGGGACTTTGGGGGCTGTGTGAACGAAGGCTACATACTAGGGAAATTCAAAAATGGGATCCGCTTGCCGGAATCAGCAGCCTACGAAGAGAAGATGGCCGAGCTGGGTGTTCCGTTATTGGGGGAAGTTTCAGGGATGGGCGTCTTTGAGGGCGGGGACTTCGCCTTTCTGGACGAACGCACCGTCGCCATCGGTATGCTGGATCGGACGAATGCGGAGGGATTCGGCCAGATTACGGATATCCTGAAGCCATTAGGTTATGAGGTGCATCCCGTTGAGATGGATCCGCGCTACCTCCATTTGGATATGTGCTTTAACCTGGTTGCTCCCAAGGTGGCGATCGGCTATACAGATTTGCCTGAAGCTTTCGTCGCGCTGTTGAAGCGAATGGAGATCGAATTGATCACAGATGACGAACCTGCGATTTTCCGCCATGGCTACAATGTCCAGGCGATCGGTTGTGACGAAGTGATTTCCCTGGCCCAGAATCGGCGCATCAATGAAAAGATGCGCAAGAAAGGACTCACCGTCCATGAAATCGAGTTGACGGAGCTGCTGAAATTAGGGGGAGGCATCCATTGTATGACCTTTCCTCTTAGAAGAATGAACGCATAGGGGGTAACGATATGTACGAGAGAATCAAAAATCTGCCGCAACCGCAGCAAATTGAAGCATTGGCAAAAGAACTCGTCCAAATCCCGAGCGTGAACAGTTCCGCTCATGGCGAAGCGGACCTCAGCAGACGGGTTTTTGAAATCCTGTCGAGTTTCCCTTATTTTCAGGAGCACCCCGAGCTGGTCTGGGAGACGCCGTTGGAAAATGACCCTTTGCAGCGGAGAAATGTGTTCGCTTTTCTCCTCAAAGCTGATTCGAAGAAGATCGTCCTGCTGCATGCCCATATCGATACGGTCGGCGTCGAGGATTTCGGGAAACAGAAAGCAAATGCCTTTTCGCCGGATCGTCTGTTGCGTTTTTTTGAGAATTACGAAGCGGATGCTGAAGTTCAAATGGACGCTTTGTCCGGGAAATGGGCATTCGGGCGCGGTATGCTGGACATGAAGAGCGGGATGGCCGTGCATCTGGCGAACCTGCTGCATTATTCATTGAATCCTGAAGAACTTCCATACAACCTGTTGTTGATGGGGAACCCCGTGGAGGAGAACGATCATACAGGCGTCATCGCTTCTTTGCCAGAGCTGCTGGCGTTCAAGCAGAAGGGATACGAGTTCGTCATTGCGGTCAACACCGATTTCGTTTCGCCCTTGTACGAGGGGGACAGCACGCGCTATCTGTATACGGGTGCCGCCGGGAAAATCCTCCCCTGTTTTTACATCAAAGGTAGGGAAACGCATGTGGGCAGCACGTTACAGGGAATCGATCCGACACTGCTGTCCAGTGCCATCAATCTAGCGATCAACACGAACCCCGACTTGTGCGAGCTGATCGACGACGAAGAGGTCCTGCCGTCATCCGCTCTCCAGCAGCGGGATTGCAAAGACTTCTACAATGTCCAAACAGCGAAAGTGGCGCATCTGTATTTCAATACTTTCCTCTACGAACGCTCCGTTACGGAGGTGCTGACGGTATTGCGCGGTGCAGCCGAGGAAGCCGTCCGGGAAGTGACGGATAAATTGGACGCCCGACTTGCCGAATACCGTGCCAGAGTCGGCGTCCCGATCGGTACAATCGAGCATGAGGTGAAAGTGCTGCTTTTCGAAGAGTATTTGCGGGAGTGTTCGCAAAAGGGCGTCGATACGGTTGCGATAATCGCAGACACGTTAAATAAATACGGCAGCGAGGACAAACGCGCTTTCGGCTTCAGGCTGGTCGAGGCATTGGAGCATGCGACAGGGGACGACAGCGCCAAAGTCATCCTGTTCCTGGCACCGCCGTTTTGTCCACATAATGGCATCGAACCGGATTCTTCGGTTGACCTTGCCATTTCAGCCGCAATGGAAAAAATCGGTGAAGAGCACGGCCAGACATTCAAAAAACGGCGCTTCTTTCCGTTCCTTTCCGACAGCAGCTACCTGTCCATGAGCGAAACAAAAGAGGAAATCCTGACATTGATCCAAAATTTTCCGGGCATGGAAAGCATTTACCCGCTGCCGACCGATGATATCCAGGAACTTTCAATCCCTGCGGTTAATCTGGGTGTGTTCGGAAAAGGGGCGCACACTTGGAAGGAAAGGATCCACAAGCCCTATTCCTATGAAGTCCTGCCCCAACTGATCCGGGAAGTCATTTCGAATCTATCCCGCGAGGAGGACCATGCGGAAAATGGCAAGCGATTATCCAGAACTGTTGGCAAGCCCTGATCTGACGGTGGATAGTGATGTGATTGCCGTTATTTCCTGAACCGCAAATGCCAGGTCAACCCGATCAGGTGGGCCAAGTATATGATTATCAGTACGATACGCAACCACGCGCTGTCGGTCAGCGCAAAAGGGATTGCAAAGACGAAGAGCATCATCACGAACATCCGGACCATTCCTGGGTTCGTGATGTTTTTCTTTGCTAACGGCTCCTCGATGTATTGTTTGTATTTTTCCGATTCGACGAATTGCTGATGCAGACGGTCCGAACTGCGGACCCAGAAAAAGCCGGTCATCAGATAGAAGACAGTTGTAGGCAGGAACGGCAAGAATATCCCGACAGTCCCGAGACCGAACGTCAAAAACCCCATGCCGATGTATAGGTATTTTTTCAAATGGATAGTCTCCTTCAAGTCTGGCAAAAACCAGATGATTTTTGTTGCTTATAGTTAACAATATCCTCGTAATGAAGATTGTTTGTGATATACTATTCAGATAGTATAGTACATTTGGCGGAGCGTGTGTATTAGGGAAGTCCTGATTCATCACCGAAGAGGAGCTATTATGAAAAATACATCTCTTGTAATTTTGGGTTTACTGTTTGCCGTTTTTGGAATCAGTCTGTTTATGCCTTGGATCCTGCTCCCGAACTATGAGACGCTCGCGTTGAATCCGACATCCGGCTATCGGTTTTATTCACAAAATTATTTCGTGCTATTGTTATGTGTCCTGATTTTGCTTACGTATTTTCTGCTCTTCAAGTTCAGGAAAGCCGGGGTATTGCTCTTGCTCGCAGCGGAACTGATTTTTTTGGCGGGTATCATCCTGTCGCCGCTGATATCCAACGGTATGACATTCCTCGACGTTGTGCTCAACGGGTATTATGTTGCCGTAGCCATGTTGCTGACGTTGATCCTTTACCTGATTGTTTTGTATTTCAGGTGGAATGATCAGCTCTCATGATCCTTTGTAAAAACCGTACGTTGGACTTTTCGATGTCCAGCCGTACGTTTTTTTTGTTTTGCAGCGATTGCTATTATTCCCATCATGCAAGCGTTTGTATATTTTGACAAACTTTTTCTTTCGTGCTATTATTACTTCGAAATCGAAATAAAAAAGGGAGGTGTTACGATGTCTGCAACAGATCGCGATACTTTAAAGGCCCTTACTGTGTTATTTAAATCATCCCAACATGTACAGGACAAACTGAAGAAAGATATGATGAAACAAGGTTTGAATTTCTCCGAATTCGCCGTGATGGAATTGTTGTACCATAAAGGGGAACAACCGATCCAAAACATCGGAAAGAAAGTCTTGCTTGCCAGCAGCAGTTTGACGTACGTTGTCGATAAATTAGAGAGCAAAGGGCTGGTGCAACGCATCCCATGTGCAACTGACCGCCGCGTTATTTTTACAGCCATTACCGAAGAAGGACGCAAATTGATGGACCGCATTTTCCCATTGCATGCTGCGTATATCGCAGATATATTTTCTGTCCTTTCAGATAAAGAAGTAGAAACGTTCATCGACTTGGCCAAAAGAGTTGGGCTCCATGCCGAAAACTTGGAGCACTGACCACAATCCAGCATCAAAACAGCAGGGACTGCCACAGCATTAAGCTGGGAAGTCTCTTTTTTTCCGCTTTTTTATGCAGGAACCGTCACTTTTTCCGGATGCAATCCCTATACATATGGTAAAATAGGCATTATCAGACTCAAAAAGGAAAGATGATAGTGAAAAATAAGAAAATCACCAAAACAAATGCGATGCGCATGCTGGATAAACAGAAGCGCGCCTATACTGTCCACGAATACGCTTGGTCGGAGGACCACCTCGATGCGCTGTCGGTCCTTGAAAAAATGAGCCAGGATGCCGGCGCGGTCTATAAAACCATCGTGGCGGTAGGCGATAAGACCGGGGTCGTCGTCGGGGTCATCCCGGCGCAGAACGAACTGGACCTGAAGACTTTTGCGAAAGTCAGTGGTAATAAGCGGATCGAAATGTTGCCTTTGAAGGATCTGGAAGCGACGACCGGGTATATCCGGGGCGGCTGTTCGCCGATCGGGATGAAAAAAGCTTTCCCTACCTATTTATCGCATCATATCCTTGATGAAAAGAGCGTACTCGTGTCCGGAGGCAAACGCGGCACGCAGATCGAAATCAGTCCGGCTGATCTGATTGCCGTTGCGCACGCTAAAGTTGAAGAGATTACACAAGAGAAAGATGAATGAAGCACGTTCCTCTTTGTCAATGGAAAAGGAGAACGTATCATGAAGAAACTGCACATTTATCACATCAATGATCTGCATTCGCATTTCGATAATTGGCCGAAAATCCGGCGCTTTTTGTTGGAGAAAAAGGCCTTCCATGAAAAGAACGGAGAAGAAGTGCTGCTTTTCGACATCGGCGACGCCTGCGATCGGGTGCATCCTTTGACGGAAGCAACCAATGGTAAGGCTAACATCGAATTGCTGAACCAAGTTCCCTTCGATGCGGTGACGATCGGCAATAATGAAGGGATCGGCAACGACAAACGGCAGTTGGACGAACTTTATGATGATGCCGAATTTCCGGTTGTGTTGGCGAACCTCTACGATCCGGAAACGGATGCTCTTCCGATTTGGGCGCAACCGTATCTGATCAGGACTCTGTCGAGCGGTCTGAAGGTCGGCATCATCGGGCTGACGGCGCCGCTCTACCTCAGTTATGTTCCGAACGGTTGGGACCCTAAGGAATCGGATGAAGTCCTGCCGAAAATTTTGCTGAAAGTCGCGCCATCCGTTGATTTGATCATCCTTTTGTCGCACGTCGGCATCATCGAGGACATCCATATCGGCGAAATGTACCGTTCCATTCCGATCATCATCGGAGCGCATACCCATCATGTACTGCCGGAAGGCAAGCATGTGGACGAATCTTTGTTGCTGGGAGCGGGCAAATTCGGGAAATACATCGGCCATGTCACGATCAGCTATGATTCCGACAGGATTTTGGACCGCAAAGCCGAATTGATCGAAGCAGCGGATCTGCCGGAAAAACCTGGCGATGCGGCGGAAGTCGCGGAGCTGCAGGAGCGTGGAGAAGCGCTGTTGGAGGCGATTCCGATTGCTGATAATCCGGTCAGGCTGAGGGCGGATGAAGGCCACATCAACGACTTGTTGTTGCTGGGATTGGATGCCGTGACCGAATATGCCGATACGCCATTCGGCATTCTGAACTCCGGCCTGTTCCTAGCGGATCTGCCGGAAGGGATCATCACAAAAAATCATCTGCATCAAATCTTGCCGCATCCGATGCGTTTACTGGAATGTACGCTGAATGGTCGGGATTTCAAAGCCATGATTGATGAAATGGAATCGCAACGCGAAGAGCTGATGGCGAAGGAAATAACCGGTATGGGTTTCCGTGGAAGGATTTTTGGGGAGCTCTGTTATCGAGGTTTCAAGGTCGATCCAGAAAATGGGCGTGTGACCGTAGCCGGAAGGGAACTTTCCGATGAGGAGGACATCACCTTTGTGACGGTGGACCACTTCCGCTACATCACTTATTTCCCGACAATCGAAAACGAAGGCCGCAGCCGTCTACTGTTCCCGTATTTCCTTAGGGATGTGGTCGGTCTGCATTTGGAAGATAAATTTCCTATTACAAGAGAAAAGTGAGGTGTTATCGTGGATAAAAAAGGATTAATGGATGAAACACTGAAGACGCAAGTGGATTCCTTGCTTGAAAACCTATCGGAAGAAAGTGAACCGGAAACCAGCGAGCGCAATGAGGACGAAGCAATCGTCAAGCTGTTGGACGATAAACGCCTTCTGGTGGGAACGCAAGAATACGAACTGAGCATCAATCACAGGGAAGGCTTTGATGCTGAAGCTTTGGCCGGAAGATATACGTCCATTCTGAACAAGTATGATTATATCGTAGGGGACTGGGGCTACGAGCAATTGCGCCTGAAAGGCTTTTACAGGAACAACAACAGCAAGGTTTCCCAAGATAAGAAAATCAGTTTCCTGGAGGATTATCTCTATGAGTACTGCAATTTTGGCTGTGCCTATTTCGTGATCGAAAAAACACGTGCCGAGAAAGAGAAAATCACAAAAACGAAGCGCAATCGTAAGCGAAAAAACCGTGAAGCCAACAGAGGGGATCTGCCGGTCGAACCGACTGTTCAGACAGCTGCCCAGAAGACCCCGACTACTACCACCAAAAATAAAGATACGAAAAATGTCGAGAGACCGAAAAGCCAAAGCAGAAGAAAAGGGTTTGTGATCAAAGATGTGAACGCGAAGGACGCTCAGCCGAAGGACACGGCAAAAACGACAACAACCAGACCTGCTAAGGGCGAGAAGAAAAGTTTCCAAATCAAAAAGATAGAGCAGTGATCAGGAGGGAAATATCATCAAAAAGTATAAAGGTTATTTAATCGATCTGGACGGAACCGTGTACAAAGGGGCCGAGCGCATCCCTACGGCGGAAGTTTTCGTCAAACAACTTCAGGATAAAAACATTCCGTTCCTGTTCGTCACGAACAATGCAACCAAGACCGCTACGGAAGTCAAAGAGAATCTGCTGAACAATTTCCAGATCGATGTGACAGAAGATCATATCTACACTAGCGCCATGGCGGCAGTGGATCACCTGAATGAATTGAACATCGGCAAAAAGGTGCTGGTCGTCGGTGAACCATCCTTGAAGCAGGAAGTGCAAGCTGCCGGCTTCGAGATGGTCGATGAAGATCCTGATTTTGTTCTGCAGGCGTTGGATCGCGGGGTTACGTATCAGCAATTGGAGGCAGCCTGTTTGGCCATCCAAAAAGGTGCGGCATTTGTTGCGACGAACCCAGACACCAATTTGCCGACCGAAAGGGGCTTTATTCCGGGAGCCGGTGCGTTGACCGCCTTTCTGAAAGCTTGCACCCAGACAGAGCCATTGATCATCGGAAAACCGTATCCAACGATCATGGCCGGCGCCATCAAAAGGATGCAGCTGGAGAAAGAAGATGTCATCATGGTCGGGGACAACTACAATACGGATATCCTGGCGGGTATCCATTATGGGGTGGACACGTTGATGGTACTGACAGGATTCTCGCAACTTGTTGACATTGAAGGCAAGGATGAGCAACCGACCTACATCGTCAATGATCTGTCCGAGTGGGAAGTGTAGCGATGGCGCAGAAGCTGAAGTATTTTTTCGGATATACTGCCATTTTTTTGCTGGTGTTGAGTGCGAGCGTCGCTTTCACGATCAACTTCACACCGCTCTACAGCTTTGACATCGATTACCTGAACATCGAACAAATGACCGGATTTTCGAAAGCTGTCATTCTGGATAATTACAGCATCCTGATGCAGTATCTGAATTTTCCGTGGATCGCAGAATTGAAGATGCCTGATTTTCCTGCATCCGAAAGCGGACTTTTCCATTTTCATGAAGTGAAAAGACTTTTTCTGCTGGATTACGCCATAATGGGGGTATCTGCCGCCGCAACCGTGTTGTTTTTGCGGATGGTGAAAAAAGAGCAGGGCTATTGGCGCATGCTGAATCCGTTGCGCTTGATGATTGCTGCACCTTTAGTGGCTTTGGCTGTCATATTCATGAACTTTGACCGCCTGTTTGTCGCGTTCCACGGTGTTTTCTTCAATAATAATGCCTGGATCTTTGATGCCCGGACCGACCCGATCATTCTGGCGTTGCCGCAGGACTTTTTCATGCACTGCTTTGTGCTGGTCTTCGTGATGCTGGAACTAGTGCTTGTGCTGTTGTACTTCTGGGTACGCAGGAAAGTGAAAATGACATAAAATAAACCAGCTTGAGCTGCCATCTTGTTTGAGGGCAATTCAGGCTGGTTTTTGTTTTGACTGCGTGCTCGATTTTTCCCCGGGATTTGTCACACTCTTCGCAAACGTGTTCTGATTCGCAGGGGATTCCGCCTAAGCTGCTATTACGTCACGGCCAAAAAGCGGCCGTTCTCGTAATAGCTTCTTAGTGCTCATCCCCTCCCGCGAATCATCACACTCTCTATTTCATTATGTCGCTTTTGTTTGGGTTGTCGTGGGCGATGCGGCTGGCGGCTGCTGCGGCGATGGCGCCTACGATGTCATCAAGGAAAGTGTGGCACTCCGAATCGGATTTGTCGTTCAGTTTCTGCAGGATGCCGGGCTTGACTTTATCGATGTAGCCATAGTTCGTGAAGCCGATAGAACCGTATACGTTGACGATGGAAAGGGCAAGGATTTCATCAATACCGTAGAGGCCTTCGTCATTCAGAATAATGTCTGCCAGTGGTTGGGAGAGTTGGCCTTTTTCTGCAAGTTTATCTATTTCGATGCCGGTGATGATTGCGTTTTGGACTTCTCGTTTCAGGAACACAGCCGTAACGTTCTCGATGCATTCCTCCATAGTCAAGTTGTCTACATAGGGTTTTTGGAGATGCAAAACGAGGTCGGCGATATCTTCGACGCTCACGCCGCGTTCTTTCATCAAAGCCACCGCTCGTGCATGCAACTCGCTGTCTGATTTGACCATATAAATACCTCCTGGATTCGTATTTGATACTATTATTATAGAGGAACAGGTTAGGAAAACAAAAGGAGAGGCATTTTTGATTCATTATTTGAATCAGGGAGCAGTTTTGTCGGAGTTTCTATCCAACAGTGTTGGGATGAGCGCTGAAAGAAGGGGCCATCTCGGTATGAGACGGCCCCTTCGTATAATCTAAAATAAGCTTGTGCTGTGCATCGGTTGCACGCGGGTGTCGGGATTGATGTACACCATCGCATTGTTGACGGCTACAGGAGCTTCACCGAATCCCGTGGCGATCAGTTTGACTTTGCCGGAATACGTTCCGATGTCTCCTATGGCATAGACCCCTGGAATGGTGGTCTCCATTTTCGAGTTTACGACGATGGCATTTCCTTGGACCTCGAACCCCCATTTCTTCATGCCGCCGATGGAGGATGAGAAGCCGTAATTGATCAAAAAGTCATCTATTTCCAATTCCGTCGTATTATTCTTGCGGGCTTCCTGAAGCGTGACGCTGGTTAAGAATTCATCGTTTCCGTTGACGCTGACCGGCACGAATGGGGTCATGATCTCAACAGACGACTCTTGCAATAAGTGGACGCTGTGTTCTTGGGCGCGGAATTGCGGGCGACGATGGATCAGATAGACTTTTTTAGCGATTGGCTCCAATGTCAAGGCCCAATCCACGGCAGAATCCCCTCCGCCGCAAATGGCGACTGTCTTATCGCGGAAACTTTCGATATTGTTCACGAAATAGTGGAGATTGGTGTTCTCGTATCTATCTGCGTGCTCAATTTCCAGTTTCCTAGGCCGGAAAGCTCCGTTGCCTGCAGATATGATTACCGCTTTCGAATAGTGGCGGTTTTTGGTCGTTTGGATCTCGAAGATGCCATCCGCATTTTTTTCGAGTTCAAACGCTTCTTCACCAAATACCAATTTCGTGTCGAAACGGTCCATCTGTTCTTTCAGGTTTGTGACGAGGTCGCCGCCGGAAATGGCGGGGTAGCCTGCGATGTCATATATGTTTTTTTCAGCGTACAGCATGCCGGGTTGGCCGCCGAGCTGGGGTAAGGCTTCTATAATTTTGACTTTGGCTTGCCGCAGGCCGGCGTAGAACGCCGTGAACATGCCGACAGGGCCGCCGCCGATGATGGTGATGTCGTATATTTCTTTATCTGTCAAGTTTCTTCCTCCGTTGTTTCTGTTCCGGGCGAAGGTATCACCCGGAGAGGTATCAGATTTGATCATAGAACATTCTGACGATGAATGTCACAAAGATACCCGTCAACAGTCCGACAAAAACTTCCGAAGGTTTGTGCCCAAGGTATTTTTTGACGGCCATTTCTTCAGGGTAAATTTTCTCTTCCGCTTCTTCGGCAACCAGTTCCTGCTCGTTCTTCGGGAACTTAAGTGACAAGCGCGTCAATTCTTTGATGGCATCGATGAGGACAATCCCTTGCTCACCGCTCTGACGACGGACACCCATCGAGTCGAACATGACGATGACACCAAAAGTAGTCGCGATGGCTACATAACCGGAACCGATGCCGTATTGCAGGATGAGTGCCGTTATCAACGAACTGACGGCCGCCGAGTGGGAACTGGGCATTCCGCCTGTAGTCGTGACGATCGACAAGGATGTTTTCTTGTCTTTTGAAAAAATTGCAATCGGATATTTCAAAGCTTGGGTGAATATGATAGCTGCCAGGGAACAAATTAAGGGGAAATTCTCGAAAATCATCATTATTTTTCATCCTTCACTTAAATATCTACTTTCCATTTATGATAACATGAATCGATACATACAGCCTAATGAAAAAGAAAAAACGGGCTGAATTTTCATTTTTGGATAATCGGGGGATTAATCTTTTGCATATTGTGGTAAAATGTAAAAAAAAGGAGGATGAATAATGAGTTTATTTCCACAATTACAACCGACAGAAAACGATAAGAAAGTCATTATGAAAACAAATAAAGGGGATATCACAATCCGTTTGTTCCCTGATTTGGCGCCAAAAACAGTCGAAAACTTTTTAGGTTTAGCTGCAAGCGGCTATTATGATGGCATCATTTTCCACCGTGTCATTGATAACTTCATGATCCAAGGCGGCGACCCGACAGGAACTGGTATGGGCGGCGCAAGTGTTTGGGGCGATTCTTTTGAAGATGAATTCTCGATGAATCTGTTCAACTTGAACGGTGCGTTGTCGATGGCTAATGCTGGCCCGAACACAAACGGAAGCCAATTTTTCATCGTAACCGCTAAAGAAGTGCCTATGACAATGTTAGCTCAATTGGAAGCTGGCGGTTGGCCTAAGGAAATCGTTGAGGCTTATGCTGCAAACGGTGGAACACCTTGGTTGGATCAAAAACATACTGTGTTCGGACAAGTAGAAGCTGGCATGGACACGGTCTATGCTATCGAAGGCGTGAAAAAAGGCGCTCAAGACAAACCTGTCGAAGACGTTGTCATCGAGAGCATCACGATTTTATAACAGTATAGAAGGGGGCACAAAAATGCCCCTTTTTTCTTCATGAATGAGGTTATCTTGTTTTCGTCACTCCTAACACTACCGGAGTGTTTTCAAGGTAGTAATCGCAATGACGCCGCCTAAGAGTTGCTTCTGATCAAAGTTGCATCAGAAATTCTATCCTTTCATCTAGGCACGTGGTATAATTATATGGTACTGTGAGGGGAATTATGAATGAAAATGGAATATAAAATCGGAGACATTATTGAAGGCAATGTAACAGGTATCCAATCATATGGTGTTTTTATTTCATTAGATAAGAATACGCAAGGCCTGATCCATATATCCGAATGCAGGCATGGGTATGTGACCAACCTAGACGAATTCATTCAAATCGACGATAAAGTAGAAGCCAAAATCATAGATATCGATGAGTACACAGGGAAAATAAGCCTGTCTCTCAGAGCGATGGAAAAGTTGGCAACACCTTGTTATCCGGCAAAACGCAAGAAAAGAAAAAGAAGATACTTACCGCAGATTGGTTTTGAGACCTTGAAAGAAATGATGCCGACCTGGATCGAAGAGGCCAAAGAAGACGAGAAAGTCAGGAAATCGATAGGGAACAATCCTATCTTTACGACTTCCGGTGAAAGGGGACATTCATGATGATAAAAGAAAACATAGTAGCAGGGACTATTATGGTCACTAATGAAGCAGAGGAGACTTACTTTCTGGTCAACACAGAAAACGGAACCTACAGCCTACCTAGTGTAAACTTATCCGAAAGCGGAAAATCCCCTTTAGGATCTATAATGGAAGTCCTGCTGGCGCATGTTGACATTGAATCTGAGTCATTGCGATTGCTTGACTTGACGAACATGAGAGGAAATGGCAAAAACATGCCTTTATTTGTTTTCGATTCATTGGAAAAACCTTCCGATTTGAACAGCTTACTGAACGAACCAGGAAAGTTCGCATGGAAAAAATCTTCGGAAATCTCGGAAATACTTACTGACTTGGAATTGGACAGCGTACCTATCTACCATTAAGCTGCCTGGTTTCACATCAGTAATCATTTTATAAAAACAAATTAGGAGGATATTAAATGTCACATATTCAATTTGATTACTCTAAAGCTTTGAAATTTTTTGCGCAACACGAGTTGGATTACATCCAGTACCAAGTAACAGCAGCTGACAAAGCGCTTCGTGAAGGTACAGGCCCAGGGAACGACTTCACTGGCTGGATCGACCTGCCTAAAGATTATGACAAAGAAGAATTCGCGCGTATCAAAGCGGCAGCGAAAAAAATCCAATCCGATTCAGAAGTTTTGGTTGTTATCGGTATCGGCGGTTCTTATTTGGGCGCCCGTGCTGCAATTGACTTCCTGAACAACACTTTCTACAACGTTCAGACAACTGCAGACCGCAAAACACCTCAAATTTTCTTTGCAGGCAACAGCATCAGCTCAACTTATTTAGCTGACTTGATCGAAGTGATCGGGGATCGTGATTTCTCTGTAAACATGATTTCAAAATCAGGTACAACAACTGAACCAGCGATCGCTTTCCGTGTCTTCAAGGAATTGTTGATCAAAAAATATGGTAAAGAAGAAGCGGTAAAACGCATTTACTCTACCACGGACAAAGCAAGAGGCGCA
>NZ_OY776221.1:0-55000 GCF_963675415.1 uncultured Trichococcus sp. | reverse complement strand
CAGCCGCAGTGAATAGGCCCAAGCGACTGTTTATCAAAAACACAGGTCTCTGCAAAATCGAAAGATGACGTATAGGGGCTGACGCCTGCCCGGTGCTGGAAGGTTAAGAGGAGAGGTTAGCGCAAGCGAAGCTTTGAATTGAAGCCCCAGTAAACGGCGGCCGTAACTATAACGGTCCTAAGGTAGCGAAATTCCTTGTCGGGTAAGTTCCGACCCGCACGAAAGGCGTAACGATTTGGGCACTGTCTCAACGAGAGACTCGGTGAAATTATAGTACCAGTGAAGATGCTGGTTACCCGCGACAGGACGGAAAGACCCCATGGAGCTTTACTGCAGTTTGATATTGCGTGTTTGTATCACATGTACAGGATAGGTAGGAGCCGAAGATGCCGGGACGCCAGTCTCGGAGGAGGCAACGGTGGGATACTACCCTTGTGATATGACCACTCTAACCCGCTGCTCTTAGCGAGCAGGGAGACAGTGTCAGACGGGCAGTTTGACTGGGGCGGTCGCCTCCAAAAATGTAACGGAGGCGCCCAAAGGTTCCCTCAGAATGGTTGGAAATCATTCGTAGAGTGTAAAGGCAGAAGGGAGCTTGACTGCGAGACCTACAAGTCGAGCAGGGACGAAAGTCGGGCTTAGTGATCCGGTGGTTCCGCATGGAAGGGCCATCGCTCAACGGATAAAAGCTACCCTGGGGATAACAGGCTTATCTCCCCCAAGAGTTCACATCGACGGGGAGGTTTGGCACCTCGATGTCGGCTCATCGCATCCTGGGGCTGTAGTCGGTCCCAAGGGTTGGGCTGTTCGCCCATTAAAGCGGTACGCGAGCTGGGTTCAGAACGTCGTGAGACAGTTCGGTCCCTATCCGTCGCGGGCGTTGGAAATTTGAGAGGAGCTGTCCTTAGTACGAGAGGACCGGGATGGACACACCGCTGGTGTACCAGTTGTTCTGCCAAGAGCATCGCTGGGTAGCTATGTGTGGACGGGATAAACGCTGAAAGCATCTAAGCGTGAAGCCCCCCTCAAGATGAGATTTCCCATCACTTTAAGTGAGTAAGACCCCTGAGAGATGATCAGGTAGATAGGTTGGGAGTGGAAGTACAGCGATGTATGGAGCGGACCAATACTAATCGGTCGAGGACTTAACCAATTTTTAAAAAGAAGAAAACTCAAGCGGTGTTTTCGGGTTCCCTTTAATTTTGTAGATTCAGTTTTGAGAGAACAACGTTCTCTTGAAAAATGTGCGGTGACGATGGCAAGAAGGTCACACCTGTTCCCATCTCGAACACAGAAGTTAAGCTTCTTAGCGCCGATTGTAGTGAAGGGTTTCCCTTTGTGAGAGTAGGACGTTGCCGCGCATTTATATCATGGAGGTTTAGCTCAGCTGGGAGAGCGTCTGCCTTACAAGCAGGATGTCGGCGGTTCGATCCCGTCAACCTCCATCCATGAGTTATTAGCTCAGTTGGTAGAGCATCTGACTTTTAATCAGAGGGTCGCAGGTTCGAGCCCTGCATAACTCATTTGCGGGTGTGGCGGAATTGGCAGACGCACTAGATTTAGGATCTAGCGCCGCAAGGCGTGGGGGTTCAAGTCCCTTCACCCGCATAATTGAATACGCCGGCTTAGCTCAGTTGGTAGAGCATCTGATTTGTAATCAGAGGGTCGAGGGTTCGAATCCTTTAGCCGGCACCATTCGCGGAAGTAGTTCAGTGGTAGAACATCACCTTGCCAAGGTGGGGGTCGCGGGTTCGAACCCCGTCTTCCGCTTTCATAAGGACTATGCCAGACCTTATGAAAGAAACAAACAGTAACATGCCGGGGTGGCGGAACTGGCAGACGCACAGGACTTAAAATCCTGCGGTGAGTGATCACCGTATCGGTTCGATTCCGATTCTCGGCATTTAGGCACCCATAGCTCAATTGGATAGAGTACTTGACTACGAATCAAGCGGTTACAGGTTCGACTCCTGTTGGGTGCATTAATAAAATACAACGGGAAGTAGCTCAGCTTGGTAGAGCACTTGGTTTGGGACCAAGGGGTCGCAGGTTCGAATCCTGTCTTCCCGATCACTAAAATTATGGGGCCTTAGCTCAGCTGGGAGAGCGCCTGCCTTGCACGCAGGAGGTCAGCGGTTCGATCCCGCTAGGCTCCATTTTTTTTATTTTTTGGCGGTGTAGCTCAGATGGCTAGAGCGTCCGGTTCATACCCGGGAGGTCATGGGTTCGACCCCCTTCGCCGCTATTTCAACCTTGCTACGGACCTTTAGCTCAGTTGGTTAGAGCAGACGGCTCATAACCGTCCGGTCGCAGGTTCGAGTCCTGCAAGGTCCATGAAAAATTTTATCAGCTTATGGAGGATTACCCAAGTCCGGCTGAAGGGAACGGTCTTGAAAACCGTCAGGCGTGTAAAAGCGCGCAAGGGTTCGAATCCCTTATCCTCCTTTAGTGGCCTCAGGCCATTGTATTGTCATGACTGTTGGCGCTTCAGCGACATTACAGACATGATACACTTGAGCGTAAGCTCACAGTGTTTCCTTATTATTATCGCGGGGTGGAGCAGTTGGCAGCTCGCCGGGCTCATAACCCGGAGGTCACAGGTTCAAGTCCTGTCCCCGCAATTGTCATGATTGTTGCTGCTTCAGCAGCTTACAAGCATGATACACTTGGGCGCAAGCCCACAGTGTTTCCTATTCTTTATAGTATGGGGAAATAAAAAAAAAGTTTTACGCATGGTTCCGTGGTGTAGGGGTCAACATGCCTGCCTGTCACGCAGGAGATCGCGGGTTCAAATCCCGTCGGAGCCGCCATGCGGGTGTAGTTTAGTGGTAAAACCCCAGCCTTCCAAGCTGATGTCGGGAGTTCGATTCTCCTCACCCGCTTTTTTTTAAGAAGGGCCTATAGCTCAGCTGGTTAGAGCGCACGCCTGATAAGCGTGAGGTCGATGGTTCGAGTCCATTTAGGCCCATTGATAAAGCAACAATATTAACAGAAAATTTCTTGTTATGGGGAAGTACTCAAGTGGCTGAAGAGGCGCCCCTGCTAAGGGTGTAGGTCGTTAACGCGGCGCGAGGGTTCAAATCCCTCCTTCTCCGTAGCTTTATCAGAAGAATAAAACTTATGGTCCGTTGGTCAAGCGGTTAAGACACCGCCCTTTCACGGCGGTAACACGGGTTCGATTCCCGTACGGATCATTGTCATGGCCCTTAGGTCATAATAAAATTATCGCGGGGTGGAGCAGTTGGCAGCTCGCCGGGCTCATAACCCGGAGGTCACAGGTTCAAGTCCTGTCCCCGCAATTGATTCTGATTTCAGTTGAATGAGGATCTATATTGCGAGTTTGATTCGCTTCATGCGCTTTTGAAGGGCCTATAGCTCAGCTGGTTAGAGCGCACGCCTGATAAGCGTGAGGTCGATGGTTCGAGTCCATTTAGGCCCATTTGTACTATCTTTATGGCCCGTTGGTCAAGCGGTTAAGACACCGCCCTTTCACGGCGGTAACACGGGTTCGATTCCCGTACGGGTCATCATTGCGAAGCACTCCTGTGGGTGCTTTTTTTTCTTATACAGAAACAGGCAGCTGCACCGGTCAATTTCGACTGGTGCAGCTGCCTGTTTCTGTTAGACCAAAAATAGTAAGGAATAACCTAGTGTGAAAAGAAAACTATAGTTGGCCAGATATTGTTCCATTTTTATAGCGCCTTGAAATCTTCTCTTGAATAAAGGAAAGACCAGCAGGGCGGACAATCCGAATAAGATGATGGCCCATAGTGAGCTATTTAGATTAAATATTTGAAAGATTGCTGTCGCATAGACAAGCAAGAAGGAAGTCAGTTTCAACGATTTTGAATGCTTCATAAGCAGTTGTTGGTAATAAGTTATTGATCGAGCGCTGCCTACAGAATTCTTGACCTGAATCTGTATCAAACCAAAGATATGGAACAGGATTAATGGAAGCAATTCGTATTGCAGCTGAAGTGGGATAAAGTTTGCCTGGGAAAAAAAGGATACAGATGAAAGAATCAGTATCTTAAAGAAAGGTCTCAGCAGTATCTCGTAAAAAGTATTTGTCATGCTGTACGGATAAAACTGTAGGATCGAGTAAGCAAGATACAGCACAAGTATGGCAGCCAGGATCAGGTTTGATATAGAGAAAATGATGCTCAACGATCCGATCGACAGGATCCCGAAAACTACAATCGTTTTATGGGGCAGTTTTGCGTAGGATTGTTCGCTTTTTGTGAATAGCCGTTCCAAAGCATGGGTAAACAGCAGAAATAGATAAAGCATAAAAAGCAGCAGATAGTTGGGTCCGTTGAAGGCCATTCCTCTCCATGCTCCGAAAAGCAGCAGTGTCAATGGGGTCGTCAGCATAGCCAACAAGGTGTTGTTCATCAGGTGCATGAAATGTTTCTTGATTGTCAGCATAATCTCTTCCTTCTTCTTTAAATGGCACGAGTAAGTGTGTCAGTTCATCTATATTGCGCAGATTCATCATAGGTTAACGTCTATGCGATGTCAAGTCGGGGAAGACTCAAAGCCGACTCGAAGATGTTTGGATAAGTATTTTTTGAGGCTGTCATCTGTGGCGCAAAGATGAAATTCTCTTATTTTTTGTTGCTTTTTCGACGCTGATAGCGTATATTAGGTATGTTGCATTTCAGAGGCTAATTGCAATATCCCGATAGGATTCACAAATATGTGAAGACGCCTTGTAACCAAAAAAATGGGGGAATGAAAAATGGTAGAAAAAAGATTATTTACTTCAGAGTCAGTGACGGAAGGTCATCCGGATAAAATCGCCGATCAGATCAGCGATGCAATCTTGGATACGCTGTTGGCTGCTGATCCAAACGCGCGTGTTGCATGCGAAACGATTGTCACGACAGGACTTGTAGTTGTCTTTGGCGAAATCACGACAAGCGCATACGTAAACATCCAACAGATTGTCCGCGATACAGTAACTGAAATCGGTTATACACGTGGTAAATTTGGTTTCGATGCGGATAATTTGGCCGTAATGGTATCCTTGGACGAACAATCCGACGATATCGCAATCGGTGTCAACGAATCATTGGAACGCAGAGAGTCAGTTACTACGGATTACAATGAAATCGGGGCAGGGGACCAAGGTTTGATGTTCGGTTTTGCGATCAATGAAACGGAAGAACTGATGCCTTTACCTATTTCGCTTAGTCATAAGTTAGCGAAACGTTTATCTGAAGTCCGCAAAGACGGTACTTTGGAATATTTAAGACCGGACGGAAAAACGCAAGTTACCGTGGAATACGATGAGAACGGCAAACCGAAACGTGTGGACACGATCGTTTTGAGTACGCAACATGATGAGAATGTCACGTTGGAACAATTGAAAAAAGATATTTTGGAGCATGTCATCCATGTGGTCATCGACGATGCCTTGTTGGATGCTGATACTAAATATTTCATCAATCCTACAGGACGCTTCGTTATCGGCGGTCCTAAGGGCGATTCCGGTCTGACAGGAAGAAAGATCATCGTTGACACTTATGGTGGGTATGCGCGTCATGGTGGCGGAGCTTTCTCAGGTAAGGATGCTACAAAAGTTGACCGTTCCGCAAGTTATGCGGCCCGTTACATCGCTAAGAACATTGTTGCGGCTGGGTTAGCTACAAAATGCGAAATCCAATTGGCGTATGCGATCGGTGTTGCTGAACCTGTATCGATCGCGATCGACACGTTCGGTACAAGCGAATATCCAGAAGCCACTTTGATAGAAGCGGTACGCAAAAACTTCAACTTGACGCCGGCAGGCATCATCCAGATGTTGGATCTGCGTCGTCCGATTTTTAAAAAGACAGCAGCTTACGGACATTTTGGCCGTGAGGATGCTGACTTCACTTGGGAGAATACGGATAAAACAGAAGCTTTGCTTTCGTATGTCCAAGCAGGCAAATAATAGCAAGCACAAAAAAGGAAGCGTTCCGGTCATTTGCCGGAGCGCTTCCTTTTTCTATTTCATGTAAGGAGTTTTCTTTTTCTCGATGGCAATCAAGATCGGCGGATGATTGATCTGATTGATGAAGCCATATTGCAGTACCTTGAATAAGGCTTGATTCAATCCGCTGACATATTCCAACAGGGCGTTTTTCTCTTCAATGCCGCCTGGATGACCACTGTACACGACTAAAAGGATGTAGCCTCCGATCCGCAACTTGGGCAGCAAGGCGTTGACGGCACGGATGGTCGTATCTTTTTGGGTGATGATCGTTTTGTCGGATCCATGCAGGTACCCCAAGTTGAAGACGGCGCTGCCTATTTCAGCATGATCGGCCAACACTTCCGCAACTGTTTCATGTCCTTGGTGAAGAAGGGTGACCTGATCCGTCAAGCCAGCCAACAATAGTTTTTGCTTTGTGGTTTCGATGGCTTGTTTCTGGACATCAAATCCGATCACTTTTCCTGTCGGACCGACCAACGTAGCCATAAGGACCGTGTCATTTCCGTTTCCGACAGTGGCATCGATGACGAGATCTCCCGTACAGACTGTTTCCTTCAGTAGCCTATGACTGAAGTCCACTGCGGACAACAACATGTTCCTCACCCTTATTTCTGATATTGTGGATTCCTTGATAAGTATTCCGGCGTTCCAGTTCATGGTCGATTGCGTTCAGGACTTCCCACTTTTTGAGGCTCCACATCGGACCGATAAGGGTGTCCCGGGGCGCGTCACCGGTGATGCGGTGGATGACGATTTCTTCCGGAATGACTTCCAGCTGATCGCAGACGAGTTCAACATATTCGTCCTTCTCCAGCAATCGCAGCCTGCCTTGATGATAGTCCCGGACCATTTTGGTGTTTTTCATCAAATGCAGCAAATGGATCTTGATGCCTTGGATGTCCGAATCCAGGATGACGCGGTTGACGCTCTCCATCATCATCTCGTGGGTTTCTCCCGGAAGCCCATTGATGAGATGGGTGCACACCGGGATATTGTGCGCACGCAGTTCATCGACTGCTTTCAGGTAGGTATCATAGGAGTGCGCCCGGTTGATGATTTTGCTTGTTTCTTCATGGATAGTCTGCAGTCCCAATTCCACCCATATATAGTAGCGTTTGTTCAGTTCCGCCAAATATTCAATCGTTTCTGGCGGTAGGCAGTCCGGGCGCGTTGCGATCATGATGCCTACAATGCCGTCCTCGTTGACGACCTGTTCATAACGATGACGCAGAATATCCACCGGAGCGTGCGTGTTGGTGAAGTTCTGGAAATAGGCGATGTAGCTTTTTACATTCGGCCATTTTTTGTGCATCATGTCGATGCCTTTGCGCAATTGGACAGGCAGCGGGTCGATCCGGTTTTGGGCAAAATCGCCGGATCCGGAAACGGTGCAGAAGGTACAACCGCCGTGTGCGACGGTGCCGTCGCGGTTGGGGCAATCAAAACCGCCGTCGATGGCGACTTTGAATATCTTTTCGCCAAAGTGTTGTTGCAGATGGTAATTCCATGTATGGTAACGTTTATTTGTGTCACTGTATAAAAATTGATTTGTCAATACTTTCACCTCACCGTGTATTTTATCATGATTTTTGCCAAGTCAATAGCCTATTTGAAGGATTGGACTACATTTTGAAAGAAACCAAAGCAGGAAAGGGCTTACTTTTAAGTAATGGAAAGGATTGTTACAGATTTATTTCAATTGTTAAATATTAAATATGGTTATGAAAGCCATTCAAAAATTAGGGAAACAAACATATAATAGACATATTGGAGGATTTTCTTAAAATAAATTTAAATTATTGTCCATCATTTTTATAAATTCAGATTTTTTCACTGCCGAACCGGCAGTATTTCGATACAGGGAGTGGTATATTTTGGTGTTATCCAGAAACGAACGAATCAACCAAAAGAAAAAAGAACAACTGATCAATTCTTTTATCACCACGAATAAAAGACTGAAACGCAGCGTAGCGGTGTTGAGCACATCGTTCTTTATGACAACTGTCGTGAAGCCAGTCCAACTGGTTTTGGCAGCAGAGACGACAACACTTGGAACAACGGATACACAAGTATATTCCACGAATCCCTTTTTGAACCAGATCATCCCGTCCGCGACCGTAATCGCTGCCCAAAATGATCTGTACGCCTCCGTGATGATGGCCCAAGCCATTCTGGAAAGTGGCTGGGGCACAAGCACTTTATCAAAGGCTCCTAACTATAACCTGTTCGGTATCAAAGGTGAATACAATGGGGAGTCCATCAATATGGAGACATTGGAAGACAGCGGTGGACAGAATTACTATCCCATCAATGCTGAATTCAGAAAATATCCTTCCTATGCGGAATCCTTGCAGGACTATGCAAATCTTCTGGCTAACGGAACCAGCTGGAACCCGACATACTATGCCGGAGCCTGGAAGAGCAATGCAGCCACTTATCAGGATGCCACGGCTTACCTGACCGGCCGCTATGCGACGGATACAGCTTACAGCACAAAATTGAACAGGATCATTGCGCAATACGGCTTGGATCAATACGACAACTATCAGCCTGTAGTCGATGAAGAGATTGAAGAGCCGGATGCAGGCAATATCGATTTCGAAACACCGACTGAAACGCCCGAATTACCAACTGTAGAGCTTCCGGAGAATACCGATGAGAATACCGATGAGAATACCCCTGAACAAGAGACACCAGGTGAGTCAGCAGAGGATTCGGAAGATACGGAAACTCCTGCTACACCGGAAACTCCGGTTCAAGCGGGGAATGCCGTCCATATTGTCCAATCCGGCGACACGCTATACGCCATCGCTAAAAAATATGGGATCTCGTTAGTCGATCTCTTGACGCTGAATAAATTGAATTCCAATACGATCTATGTGGGCGACCGTCTGGTGCTGCCTGACAGTGTCGCAGTCGAGGAAGATACGCCTGCGGAAAATGTGGATGAAGAAACAACTACACCAACCACGCCAACTGAAACGCCGTCAAATCCGACAACTTCGGGCTATACGGTAGTTGCTGGCGATACCCTTTATAAAATTGCTACTGCAAACGGCTTGACGATCAGTGAATTGAAGAGCCTGAATACGCTGACGAGCGATACCATTTACGTGGGCCAAAAGTTGTTGTTGGGCAAAGCGACAACGACAACACCGGATACGACCGAAAACGGATCAAACAGCAATACCGGACAAACGACTACCCAATCCTATACGGTAAAATCGGGTGACACACTGTGGTCGATCGCGAACGCGAACAACATGACCGTTACAGCACTGAAGACCGCAAACAGTCTGACTTCCGATGCGATCTATCCGGGTCAAGTCTTGAAGACTACCGGCACATCGGCCGGTACCACAGCGCCAACTACCGGAACGAATACAGGCACTATGGAAACAACTATCACAGGGGCTTTCATCAAACCGGCCAGCGGATACATTTCATCTCCATTCGGATACCGTACGTCGCCTATCAATGGCGCGTTGGAATTCCATCGCGGCATTGATATCGCAGGCAGCGGCAATATTTCCGCGGCGCAAGCGGGCGTAGTGGAAGTCGCGGCTTATCACTACAGCTACGGCAACTATGTTGTCATCAACCACGGAAAAATTAATGGTGTGACCATTAAGACGTTGTATGCGCATATGCAGTCCGGTCTTTCGGTATCGGTTGGGCAGACCGTCAGCCAAGGCCAAAAAATCGGCGTGATGGGAACAACCGGCAGTTCTACAGGAGTCCATCTGCATTTCGAAGTGCAGGAAAACGGGACAGTCGTCAATCCAGTGAACTACATCAACGGCACCACTACAGTGACGCCAGGAGTGACAACACCAACAACAACGCCAGCCACCGGCAGCAGTGTCGTTGTCGTGTCCGGAGACACTTTGTGGAAGATTGCGACCGCGAACGGGTTGACGGTTGCGGAATTAAAAACGCTGAACAACCTGACAAGTGATGCGATTGTGACTGGGCAAACACTGCTCTTGAAGAGTGCGGCTTCGGTAACACCGACAACACCGACAACACCGACAACACCGACAACACCGACAACACCGACAGCACCGTCGACTGTAGGCACAATCACGGTGGCGTCCGGCGATACGCTTTGGAAATTGGCGAATGCCAACGGTTTGAGCGTAGCTGAACTGAAAACACTGAACAGTCTTACTTCTGATGTCATTGTGCCAGGGCAAGTGTTGACGCTTAAGAGCGCGACAGTCACAGCGCCGTCCGTTACCCAGCCGTCGACACCAGCGCCGCCAACGTCCAACACGACGAGCATAATCACAGTGGCCTCCGGCGATACGCTCTGGAAAATTGCGAATGCGAACGGCCTGACCGTCGCAGAACTGAAGACATTTAACAACCTGAGTTCCGATTATATTTATCCGGGTCAATCATTGCAGGTGAAAGCTACGGTTACAACCGGGAATACTTCCACCGTTGTAACGACGCCGACTGTAACGACACCGACTGTTCCGACTGCCACAAACAAAGTGTACACGGTCCAAAAAGGGGATACACTATATAAAATTGCATCCGCAAATGGCGTTTCTGTTGCCGAGCTGAAGGCTTGGAATAGTCTGAGCACAGATATCATCTTTGTGAACCAATCATTGAAGTTGTCTGCAACGACAGCTTCGACGCAGACAACCGCACCGACCACTAGTGCGCCTGCGGCATCCGGTAATACGTATACCGTCCAAAAAGGCGATACCCTGTACAGCATCGCCAAGAAAAATGGCGTAAGCTTAGCGGCTTTGATCGAAGCGAATGATATCACGTCCAACATCATTTATGTCGGTCAAGTCATCAGCCTCTAAGTCATAAAGGGATTGGTCAGGATAGGCATCAAGCCTTGATGAAATGAGTTTTATTTGTTAAAATAGCAGATGAATCAATTCATAACTGAAACAGACATAGAGAAGGAATAGTAGGGAGCAGCTTTTTTGAAGAGAGTGCATGGTTGGTGAAAATGCACAAAGGGCCTCTTGAACTCGCCTTTGAGTTGTTCCGCCGAAAGCATCAGTAAGCGGGACCGCATCGCTGCGTTACAGGCATGATAAGGAATGCAAAGACATTCAATATAGGTGGTACCGCGAACAAACTCGTCCTATAGGCAGAACCAGTGATGGGCGCTGCCTATGGGACTTTTTTTATGGCCATTGCCTGTTTGGATGAATGAAAAGAAAAGGATGTTGCTGGAAATGGGTTATACGCATAAAACGATTGAGAAAAAATGGCAAAAATATTGGGCAGACAACCGCACCTTCAAAACGACCGAAGAGGGCGGGAAACCGAAATATTATGTACTGGATATGTTCCCTTACCCATCCGGCCAAGGCTTGCATGTAGGCCATCCGGAAGGCTACACGGCGACGGATATCGTTGCCCGCGCTAAACGCGCACAAGGTTTTAACGTATTGCATCCGATGGGGTGGGATGCTTTCGGGTTGCCGGCTGAGCAATATGCGCTGGATACCGGTAACGATCCGGCTGATTTTACTGAGCACAACATCAAGACTTTCAAGCGCCAGATCCAATCGCTTGGATTCAGTTATGACTGGAGCCGCGAAATCAATACGACGGATCCAAGCTACTACAAATGGACGCAATGGATTTTCACAAAATTGTATGAACAAGGCTTGGCCTATGAGGCGGAAGTTTCCGTCAACTGGTGTCCTGCTTTGGGCACGGTGCTTGCAAACGAAGAGGTTGTCGATGGCGTCAGCGAACGCGGCGGCCACCCGGTTTACCGCAAACCGATGAGACAGTGGATGCTGAAAATAACGGCCTATGCAGAACGTCTGCTGGACGATCTGGAATTGGTGGACTGGCCTGAGAGCATCAAAGAGATGCAACGGAACTGGATCGGACGCTCGGAAGGTTCGAACGTCACGTTCAAGATCAAAGATTCGGACAAAGACTTCACGGTCTTCACGACCAGACCGGACACATTGTACGGCGCGACCTATGCAGTCATGGCGCCTGAATTGCCGTTGGTGAAGGAAATCATGTCCGGGCAACAGGCCGAAGCCGTCGAAGCTTACATCGATTCCATTTCACTGAAGAGCGATCTGGACCGTACGGAACTTGCGAAGGAAAAGACCGGCGTATTCACTGGCGCTTATGCGATCAATCCGGTGAACGGCAAAGAAATCCCGATCTGGATTGCCGATTATGTATTGGCGACATACGGAACCGGCGCCATCATGGCAGTTCCTGCCCATGACACCCGCGACTATGAATTTGCCAAAAAGTTCGAATTGGAGATCATCCCGGTACTTGAAGGCGGAAACGTCGAAGAGGAAGCCTACACCGAAGATGGCTTGCACATCAACTCCGACTTCCTGAACGGATTGGATAAAGCGACAGCGATCGCGAAGATGAATGACTGGCTGTCCGAAAACGGACTGGGTGAAAAAGTGATTTCCTACCGACTGCGCGATTGGTTGTTCTCGAGACAGAGATACTGGGGCGAACCGATTCCGGTCATCCATTGGGAAGACGGCACGTCGACAACGGTTCCTGAAAATGAATTACCGTTGCTGCTGCCGAAAACCGATCAGGTAAAACCGAGCGGCACTGGGGAATCCCCGCTTGCCGTCATCGATGAGTGGGTCAATGTTGTCGATCCTGTCACTGGCATGAAAGGCAGACGCGAAACCAACACAATGCCGCAATGGGCGGGCAGCTCATGGTACTTCTTGCGCTTTATGGATCCGCATAACCGCAACGATCTTGCTTCAAAAGAGAGACTGGACTATTGGCAGAACGTCGACTTGTATATAGGTGGTGCCGAGCATGCGGTCCTTCATCTGCTGTATGCGCGTTTCTGGCATAAGTTCCTTTACGATATCGGCATCGTTCCGACGAAAGAGCCGTTCCAAAAGTTGTACAACCAAGGCATGATCTTGGGCGAAAACAACGAGAAAATGTCCAAATCAAAAGGCAATGTCGTAAATCCGGATGACATCGTGGAACGCTATGGCGCAGACACGCTCCGCATGTACGAAATGTTCATGGGACCTTTGGATGCATCGTCGACATGGAGTGAAGGCGGCATCGAAGGCAGCCGCAAGTTCCTGGATCGCATTTGGCGCTTGCTTCTGGACGAAAATGACAAGATGCGAGACCGCATCACAACCATCAACACGCATGAATTGGATAAGGTCTACCATCAGACAGTCAAGAAGGTAACCGAGGATTACGATAACCTGCACTTCAACACAGCAATCTCTCAAATGATGATCTTCATCAATGAAGCCTATAAAGTGGAGGCACTGCCGTTCGAATACGTTACCGGCTTCGTTCAACTGCTTGCGCCGATCGCACCGCACTTCAGTGAAGAGCTTTGGGTGAAACTGGGCAAACCGGAAGGCATTTCCTACGTTGCATGGCCAACGTATGATGAAGCTTTCCTTGTCGAAGACGAGATCGAAGTCGTATTCCAGATCAACGGTAAAGTAAAAACCAAAGAAATGGTTCCGTCCGATATTTCCAATGATGACATGATTGCTATGGCATTGGAAAACAGCATCATCAAAGAGGGGATCGAAGGCAAAACCGTCAGAAAAACCATCGCTATCCCAGGTAAACTGGTCAATGTTGTAGCGAACTAATCTGAAAACAATAAAGAGAACGCACGCCCCTAAGAGCTGGGGTGTGCGTTCTCTTTATTTTCTGTGTTCTTTGAAAGGAGGTTCTGCGGCCATGTTTAAGGAATGATCAACACTTGACCGACACGGATCAGGTTCGGATTGGCTATTCCGTTGGCGTTCACGAGTTGCGTGATGGTGACGCCATAGCGAAGCGCGATGGCATAGAGCGTATCCCCGGCTTTGACGGTATAGGATGTTCCGGTCGTAGGTGTTGTAGGAGTCGAAGGTGCTCCGGTGCCGGGTATCGTCAATACTTGGCCGATACTGATCAGATTGGCGTTGGCGATGTTGTTGGCGGTAACGATCGCTTGGACCGTCACGCCATACCGCAAGGCGATGGCATAGAGCGTATCCCCGGCTTTGACTGTGTAAGTTGTTCCGGTTGTCGGCGTTGTAGGAGTCGTAGGTGTTGTCGGTGTGCTAGTTCCCGGAATCGTCAAAACTTGTCCGACGCGGATCAGGTTGGCGTTGGCAATGCCGTTTGCATTAACGATTGCTTGGACCGTCACGCCATACCGCAAGGCGATGGCATAGAGCGTATCCCCGGCTTTGACTGTGTAAGTTGTTCCGGTTGTCGGCGTTGTAGGCGTCGTAGGGGTAGTCGGCGTGCTAGTTCCCGGAATCGTCAAAACTTGTCCGACGCGGATCAGGTTGGCGTTGGCAATGCCGTTTGCATTAACGATTGCTTGGACCGTCACGCCATACCGCAAGGCGATCGCATAAAGCGTGTCGCCCGCTTGGACTGTGTAGCTTGTTCCTGTTCCCGGAGTGCTTGTGGTGTTCATAAGCTGGGAAAGGGTCACAAACGAGTAGCCCATCGCCCGCAGCTGATTGATGATGTTCGGCAATGCGGCAGTCGTCCCGTTGGCGCCGTAACCGGCGTGCATCAATACAATGGCCCCTGGCACGATGTTGTTGATGACGCGGTTGTAGATGTCATTGGCTGAATTGCCTGTCCAGTCGAGCGAATCGATAGTCCACTGGAATGTGTAAGTATAGCCGGCGTTTCCGACTGTTTGCAGGACGGTATTGTTGTAGGATCCGAAAGGAGCGCGGAAGAAAGGTTTTGTGCTCTTACCGGTGAGGTTTGCGATGATTGTTTCGGTTCGGTTGAGTTGGTTTGTCATCTCGGTAGTCGATACGGTTGTGAAGTCCGGATGGTTATAGGAGTGGTTTCCGATGTCATGGCCAGCTGCGACAATGTTCTGGATTGCCTGCGGATGATTTTCAGCACCTTGACCGGTGAGGAAGAAAGTGGCTTTTACATTATTGGCTGATAATGTGTTCAGAATTGATTGGATATAATATCCGTCCGATCCATCATCAAACGTTAAGGCAACGACCTTATTGGATGTAGAACCTTGGTAAATAATCTGCGAGGTAGCAGCCAAAGCAGGTGTTGCCGAAAAGGTGAAGAAAAGCAGGAGCGAAAGGATTACTCCGAATAAACGTCTGAACGCCTTTATTGAGGTGTTCATTTTTATTCCCCTTTTCTATTTCAGCCTATGCGACACGGTTGGCGTGACAGCGTTGAAAGCCAATTGACCGAGGGTATGATTGTGGCAAAAAAATGGATTGACCTTGCTCTGTTCCACACTTACATTTTACCATAAACGTTCAGGCGATGACATGAAAACGCATACTCAGGAGTGGTGATCTGTTCTGCGAAGGCCCGGAATTGTCTCAAGAGATTCTGCTCTGTGGCAGATCAAGTTCAAATTGTTAGGATTGGTTACTTGCAATAGTAAATTCCAGTTTGTAAAACTAAATTCCACCCTTGATCCGATGAAAAGTGAAATAGACAAAAAATGAATGCCAAAAAGGTCAATTTGTATGCTTTGGAACAATCATCGCATCGAATTCGGCCTTTTTTTGGGCATGACAAACCGAAGGTGAAGATTCTGCGTTTTTTCGCAAGAGTAAATTCCACCCCTAAAAGATATTTTATTGTGGACAATGTTCTGCTACTATTTACTTATTAGAATGGGATTCCTTCCTCTTCAAAGCTGTTTTTGTTCAGCGGACCTTCTGAAAGGCGGGATACTTTGTTTTCCAGATCGAACACAGTCTGGCGTAGCGCAAGCACTTCTTCCAAAAGGAAATCAATGGTTTCAGAAGCGGTCAATAGGTACTCTCGGCCCTGTTCATCGTAAAGCGGGAATCGTTTAGTTGCCATCTGACAAACCTTCTTTCTTGAATAGCGAGGGGGATAGGTTTATTGTATGAGGTGGGATTAGTTCTATACCCAAGTTACGGAGGAGATCAGCTCCGTAAAGGAAGCTAAACGACTCCGCAGGGGATTTGTCGTTTAGCTTTTGTCTTGCGTAGGAATTGATATGACAGGCCAACAGTTGGACATCCTCTTGCGTGAGCCCATCAAAGCTGGTTCCTTTAGGCAAGGCGTACCGGATTAAGGTATGGTTCTTCTCAATCTGCCCCTTTTGATAAGGGGCGTTGGCATCACAGTAGAAAATTTTTGTCCGTTGGTTGGCTTCCAGGGCTGTGGGGTTTGAAAACTCGCTGCCATTGTCCGTTAGGACAACCGGAAACAACTTGCGGAAGACCGTTTCGCCTAAGTCTTCCTCCAACTTATTAAAAACATCGATGACAGTCTGGGACGTGTTGCGGTCACGCAGGTACATCAACATCAGGTGGCAGTTCGTGAAGTGGAGGGTGAGGAGAACTTTCCCTCCTTTTCTGCCTTCTACGGTGTCCATTTGGACAGTCGCAACGTCTTCCTGTTCTTCCATGTACCGTTTGTAATCCACCATCGTTCGGCCAGTACGACAAGCTTTGTCGATTTTCTTTTCGACCTTCTTCTTGCGCAACCGGAAACGTGGTTTACGCACTAAATCAATGTTTCTGGCTTTAAGGTAGCACCGGTCAACCAGTGTGTAGAGGGTCCTTTCGCAAATCTGCAGTCGGTCGGCATTGTGTACGCAAATGTGATGAATCGATTGGTTTTGTTTGATCAGTGGCGACACAAGCGCGTCCACATACGCAAGCTCCTCTTCTGTCAGGCTGATGCCTGTACGGGAATCTGACAAAGTCTGTGCGTATGTCTGTTGGGCTTCCTGTGCTTTATAGAAAGACTTCATCAGGGTACAGGAATCCCTCGTTTTGCAGCCGTTGCAGACATACGGGGATTGATTGAGGCGCGGGCAAAGTTCTTCCTCAAAGTCGGCGCAGACACTGTTGCACTGATTGCAGAGGCTGCAGGATGCCTTCCGGCATTTCTTATTGGCGCAAAGGCTAGTGATGGTGCAGTGTTGGCGATGGATGCAGCGATTGGGGATGCGGCCTTGGCCCACATAATATCTACTCTGGCGATGCCGTCTGACTTCTTTGGAAATGGTGGTCGGGTCTTTGCCCAGGGAGCGGGCGATGGTGCGGAAGGAGTGGCGTTTTTCGAGTGCGTGTTGAATGGCGTAACGATCTTCAAGGGTTAAATGTTTCTGTGTTGCCATAGGTGAACACTTCCTTCTTTTGTAAGTGAGGAAGCAAAACATTATCCACCTAGAATTATAGGCTGTTTGCAGGAGTGAATTCCACTCCTGGCTTTGCAGAAGTTAATTCCGTATTTTGAAACACTCAACTGGAATTTAGTTTTTCAAATAACAAATTGTTAGGATTTTGCAAAATAAGACTGCTATAGATTGAAAAAAACCTGATTTTTGGTAAAATACTTGAGTGATGGAATTATTATTCTCTTTCATTCATCGGGAAGAAAGCAGGTTGCAAATGTCAACAGAAAGAAAAGTCAACGAAGAAAATGAAACAACAAACAATAAGATGGTGCAGGGGACTTTTTGGATGACTTTCGGGAGCATTTTTTCCCGATTGATCGGTGCGCTCTACATCATCCCATGGAATGCCTTGATGGGCTCGACTGACGCGGCCAATACGGCCAATGCCCTTTATTCGATAGGCTACACGCCTTATCAGCTGTTCCTTTCGATTGGGATAGCAGGCTTCCCGGCAGCGATGTCCAAGCAGGTAGCCCAATACAACGCAAAAAATCAATACCGTACCGGGATCGACATCTTCAAGAAGAGCATGTTCTTTATGTTCTTAACGGGTGCGGTCAGTGCGGCATTGATGTACGGTTTGGCACCGATGATCGCTGAGAACAGTCCGGCCGCTTCACCTGAAGACGGGGCGTTGGTGATCCGTGCCTTGGCTCCCGCCTTATTGCTGGTTCCAGGCATGAGCTTGATGCGCGGTTTTTTCCAGGGCTACCAGGATATGGTGCCTTCAGCGATTTCGCAAGTGTTCGAACAGATCGGCAGGGTCGTGTACCTTTTGGGAGCCACCTACATCGTGATGCAACTTCTGGATGGCAACATCGCCACAGCGGTTGCGCACTCCACTTTCGCGGCATTCGTGGGCGCTATTGTAGCGGCCATCATCCTTCTCTTTTATTACAAAAAGAAAATGGCCGAATATCAACCCTTGATCGCCAACAGCGAACCTTCCAGCAACATCCAGACGACTGCGGCAATCAAGAGCATGCTGCAGGAATCGATTCCGTTCATCCTGATCGGCTCAGGCATCACCTTCGCCAAGCTGATCGATCAGGTGACGTTCAAGCCGATGATGGAAAACCTGACGAATTACTCCAGTAAAGAAATCGAAGATCTGTTCGGTCTGTTCAGTTTCAACGCCGACAAATTGATCATGATCATCGTTTCGTTGGCGGTCGGTATGGCCACCGCGGCGGTGCCATTGATAGCCGCCGAGTTCACGAAAGGAAACTTCCGTGTGCTGCAGAGCCAAGTGAGGGAGATCATCCAATTGTTCGCCTTCATCATGCTTCCGGCATCTTTGGGGATGATGATCGTTTCCGAACCGATCTACAACGTGTTCTATCCGCTTCATCCGGTAGGGCCTACGCTGTTGGCGGTATCGGCACTGATGAGCATCGTTTTGGGTCTGTTCACGGTTCTCGGATCGATTTTGCAGTCATTGAGCCGGCACAAGACGATGA
This sequence comes from uncultured Trichococcus sp., assembly GCF_963675415.1. NCBI lineage: Bacteria > Bacillati > Bacillota > Bacilli > Lactobacillales > Carnobacteriaceae > Trichococcus > uncultured Trichococcus sp. Next base: position 36,369 of record NZ_OY776221.1, on the reverse strand, counting down.
TCTCCTATCTGCTGGTGGGGCTTGCGGTCAAAGCGGTCATGCAGTATCCGATGTTGGCTTTGTTCGATACGGCAGGGGCATTGGTTGCGACGACGATCGGTTTCATCGTGACTGTGCTGTTGAGCGGATGGAAAATCTATCACCTGACCCATTTCGGGCTGGTTGATACATTGCGGAAAACAGGGAAAATTTTGGCGGTCGCATTGATCATGGCGGCATGCGCGTTCATCGCCTTGAAAGCCAGCATGCTGGTCATTCCGATCGATCGCAAGTTGACGGCACTTGTGGTTGTCGCCATCGTAGCGGCAGTCGGGGGATTCGTCTACTTGCTCCTGACCCTGAAATTGCGCATCGCTGATGACATTTTGGGCGCCAAAGCGAACGGCCTGCGCAGAAAAATGCGCATCAAATAAATAAACGAAATCTAAAAAGCAGCCTTAGTGGGTGCTTTTTGGTTTATAAGGGAGAAAAAATATGCGTTTGGACAAATTGTTGTCGAATTCCGGATTCGGATCCAGAAAAGAAGTCAAAGCATTATTGAAAAAGAAACTGGTGACGGTGAACGGGAAAGTTGAAACAAAAGCCGAAGCCAAAGTGGACAGCGAAAAGGACACTGTTCTGGTCAGCGGCGAACCGGTCAGCTATCAGGAATTTATGTACTTGATGATGAACAAGCCGCAGGGCGTCCTCAGCGCAACGGAGGATAACCATCAAAAGACGGTCATCGACCTGTTGGCTTTCGAACTGCATCAGCAGGAGCTCTTTCCGGTGGGCCGTCTCGACAAGGATACGGAAGGACTGTTGCTGCTGACGAACGACGGCCAATTGGCGCATTTTTTGCTCTCGCCGAAACGGCATGTGGACAAAGTCTATTTTGCGGAAGTAGCGGGACGGATGACGGAAGAGGATCAAAGAGCCTTCGCTGAAGGGATTGTTCTGGAAGATGGCTACCGTTGCTTGCCGGCAAAACTTGAGGTCCTCAGCTATGATGAAGAAAAGGACAGTTCGGAGGTAGAAATCACGATCAAGGAAGGGAAGTTCCATCAAGTGAAGCGGATGGTGCTGGCCTGTGGAAAAGAGGTCACCTTCCTGAAAAGGTTGACGATGGGGCCCTTGCATTTGGATGTGCAACTGGCAAAAGGCGATTACCGTCCGTTGCGCGATGAGGAACTTGCGGCATTGCGGGAACATCTGCCGGAGTCGATTAAAAAAGGCTAAGATTTTGCCTGTCGTTGGGCCAAAATACCAAGCTTTTATTTGGATATTTTGCCAAAAGTGATATGATGATAGCATGATATTTTAAGTTAGGATGTGTGCGCATGGAAATCAATTGGAAAAAAGAAGTGGAAATCAGAAAAACGGAACTGCTGGAGGATTTATTCACATTATTGCGGATCGACAGTGTACGGGACGATTCGAAAATAACCCCTGATGCCCCAGTTGGACCGGGACCTAAAGAAGCTTTGGAAGCTTTCTTGGCTATCGGCGAACGGGATGGGTTCATCACGAAAAATGTCGGCAATCTGGCCGGACATATCGAATTCGGCGAAGGCGAAGAATTGATGGGCGTATTCGGACACGTCGATGTTGTGCCTACCGGAACCGGCTGGGATACGGATCCTTTCGTGCCGGTTATCATCGATGACCGCATCTATGCCCGCGGTTCCAGCGATGATAAGGGGCCTACAATGGCTGCCTATTATGCATTGAAGATCATCCGTGACCTGAAACTGCCGATTTCCAAAAAGATCCGCCTCATCATCGGGACGGATGAAGAGAGCGGCTGGAAATGCATGGACCACTATCTTCAAAACGAGCGGATCCCTGATTTCGGTTTTTCTCCGGATGCCGAATTCCCGATCATCAATGGTGAAAAAGGCATGCAGACGTTCATGGTTCAATTCAGAGGCGACAACAAAGGCGGCAAGAACGAGCTGTTGAGTTTTGATGCCGGCCTGCGCGAAAACATGGTCCCACAGGATGCGACTGCTGTGTTCATCAGCCCGGAGGCCGACAGAATTGAGCAGGCCTTCGTTTCGTTCCTTGAGAACAATCCTGTCAAAGGGAAGATTTCTGTGGATGGGGAACAAGTGACGGTCGAATTGATCGGTAAAGCCGCTCATGGCATGAATCCGGCTGCCGGCGTGAATGCCGGTACGTATCTTGCCACTTTCCTGAACAAATTCAACTTCGGCGGACAAGCGGCGACCTTCCTCGAATTGATCGCGGACCGCATCCATCTGCAGCATGATGCACAGAAATTGAATCTGGCCTACACGGATTCGGTAATGGGCGAATTGACCATGAATGCCGGCATTTTCACTTTCACGCCGACAACCGGCGGCGAAGTGGCGTTGAACTTCCGTTATCCGCAAGGCGTTTCTGAAGAAGGCATCGAAATCAAGCTGGAAGCTGCTTTGGCTTCCTACGGCGTGACGATCACAAAAGGCGGACACGGCAAATTGCCGCATTATGTTCCGGTTGACGATCCGTTGGTTAAAACACTCTTGGCTGTCTACGAAAAACATACCGGCCTGAAGGGGCATGAGCAATCCATCGGCGGCGGAACCTACGGACGCCTTTTGGAGCGCGGCGTTGCCTATGGCGCGATGTTCCCGGACAGCATCGACACGATGCACCAGGCGAACGAATTCATGGCTTTGGATGATCTTTTCCGCGCGACCGCCATCTATGCGGAAGCCATGTACGAATTGCTGAAATAAGCAGACTGCCTGATTGTTTCATAGCGTAAAAAAAAACAGAAATGCTGGCAAAATCAGCATTTCTGTTTTTTAGTATATCCGCCTGGCGCCTACTCGTCATCCTGAAAAATTCCTTCTTCTGGGAATTTCCCATGGCGCGTAAAGGATGGCCCAGCTGATAAAGATGGATAGGAGGACCGCAATCAGATAGCCGGGCGTTCCCAGCCACTTGTCGAAAAGCACAAGCACCGTCCCTTCTTCTGCACGGTTGAGGAACATATAATTGCTGCCGATCGTTTGGTTGACCCAGAATGCCATCCCGATGAAAGGCGTTGCCAAGCAGATGGACTGTGACAAGCTTCTGACGTCAGGGCGAAATCCATCGCCGAACACATAAAGCAAAGGAAGCAGAATCAGCAGGATATGTGTCAGGGTATATTCGGCAAAAAAGAAACTGAAAAGAGGGTAAGGGCCCAAATTGGGGTTTGCCATGGCGGCCATTCCGCCCGGCAGACCAACGCCATAAGAAAATTCTTTCAGCATTCGATTGTTCGAAAAAACAGCGGCTGTCCCCATTATCGCCGATATGCTGCAAAGGTGCAGAGGAAGCAGCAGGCTCATAAAGAAGGAAAAATCAGCGAAAAAGGCACACCAAATCCAACGCGAAAAGTAAAGCAGAGCCAATAAGGCGGCTATAGTCCTTTTTATGCTTTTTCGTCCAACAACAGGCTGCTTGCGGTAGAGCTGGATGATGTAAAAGATGATGATCGCAGATAGGATAAGGACACCAATATGTTCTGAGCTGAATGTTTCCACGCCCATCCCGTTTGGCAAATCCGATTCAAAAGTCCAAAAGTAAGACATGAGTCCACCCCTTTCTGAGAAGAAATTAATGGGTTTATTTCCCAACGATTGTCTTGTTCGCCTTCATTTTACCGCTCGTGATGGTTAAACGCCATATACAGCATCTGTTGTCAGTGCTTATTCAGGCGTGTAACCGAATCACTATCCGGAACCAGTAGAAGAGATTTGCCAATTCCGTTTCTTTTCCTTAAAATAAGGGGTAAAGGTTAGCCCTTGGAGAAAATCAATACTGAGGCAACCCACACTTAAGGATTGAAAGGAGACCTGTAATCATGACATTGAAAGAAAAAGTAAATAAGGATTTCGTTCAAGCAAGAAAAGACAAAGATACGTTGAAGGCGGATGTCCTGCGTCTCATCAAAACGGAGTACGACTCTTTCTCGATCGACAACAAACGCGAAATGACTGAAGCAGAGGAAATCCATGTTTTTCTGAAGGACATCAAAAAGACCAATGAAGCGATTGCTTTTGCAAAGCAAGTCGAACGCACGGATCTGATTGAAGAGAACCAGAAAAAATTGGCCATTCTGGAGGCTTATGTCCCTAAAATGATGGATGAACAGGAAGTCCGTTTCTTTATGGCCGAAAACGGCATAGCCGAAATGTCACTGAAGGATGCGATGAAATTTTCGATGCAGGTTCTTGACGGAAAAGCCGACAAAGCGCTCATATCCAAAATAATCAAAGAACTGTTGGCAAAATAATGCATCAGACAAGAAAAGGACTGTGCGGCGCTTGCTGCACGGTCCTTTTCTGAAGTGAAATCCAAGCTTCCTCCGTACTGAATCGTTCAAGGCATCAGATACAAGCGAATAATCAGTCTTTTTTGATCCATTTGTTGCCGGCTTTGTTTGTAGGCGGAAGTCTGTGCCCTTCGGCGATATGGACTTCTTTGCTGCCGGTGATTTTGCCCCCTCTTGGGCCAACTTCTTTGTAGACGCCAGGAGGAAGATTATCCGTACCCGGTTTGTGTAAATCTTTTTGATCGATTTTCATGTTATTGCCCCTTTCTTTCCTGAAGCACACTGCACGGAGGTGCTGCTTGGTACAGCTTAAGTATATCGCTGTAAGCGCCAACAATCAAATGGCGGCTGTCTTCAGAAGACATTGTGCAAAGATGAACAATATTTCAGTATTTCCGACTGTCGTAACAAATTGAAATACAATTGTCATATTTCTATCATGTAATGGTATTTTAATTTTGATATACTTCATCTCGTAGAAGAAACAGGAGGAGAAGTATAATTGGGAAAAAAACATATCGCGTTGTTCTCATCAATCTTATTGCTTAGTCCGATTGCAGGTGGGTTAACTGCTCAGGCGGCTACATTGGAAGAATTACAACAACAAAAAGATGCTTTGCAATTAGAAACGAATACGATTCAATCGCAGATTGAAGAAAAATCAAATTCATTGAATACTTTGGAATCCGAAAAAGCAAATTTGGAAACAAAAGTGAATGAACTTCAATCGCAATTGGATGAATTGATGACCCGATTAGCGGATCAAGAGGAAAAATTAGCTGACATCGAATCAAAAATTCTGGAATTGCAGGCTGAAATCGAAGCCTTACAAGTGGTCATCGACCAAAGAACCGAAAAATTAAACACGCAGGCTCGTTATATCCAGACGGATGCGGGCGTTACGAATATAGCGTCAATCCTGTTGTCTTCAGAGAACTTCTCCGATCTTGTCGGCAAAATCACGGTCGTGTCAAAGATTGTGACTGCGAACAAGAATATCGTGGAACAACAGGAAGCTGATCAGCAAAAAGTCGAAGACAGCAAAGTGGCTGTCGAAGAAGAAAAAGTTGCCGCTGAAGCATTGAAACAAGAAATTTTGATTTCAAAAAATAATGTCGTAGCCCAAAAAGCAGAAATCGACGTCCAAATCGCGCAAGTCATCGAGAACTACGAATTGACTGAAGACGAGAAAAATGGCTTGGAATCAACTAAAGCTGCTTTGGCTGCACAAACAGAAACAATCAGCAATGACATGGCAGCTGAACAAGCTCGCATCACAGCTGAAGCCATCGCTGCAGCTGAGGCAGAAGCAGCCGCCATCGCCGCAGCGGAAGCAGCCGCAGCCGCAGCTGCCAATAATTTAACGGCATCTGTTTCTGCAACGACTTCATCAACCAACTATTCAGTGAATTCCAGCGGGTTCTTGAGACCGGCAAGCGGCTATATCTCTTCTCCTTTCGGAAATCGCGTTTCGCCATTCGGCGGTTCGATCGAATTCCACCGCGGCATAGATATCGCAGGCAGCGGAGCGATTTCGGCTGCGCAATCCGGTACAGTCGAGACAGCTACTTATCATGCAAGCTACGGCTATTATGTCGTCATCAACCATGGCACAATCAATGGCGTAAACGTTAAAACTTTATATGCCCACATGCAACCGGGCTTGTTGGTGGCTCCAGGCCAAACGGTCAGCCAAGGGCAACAAGTTGGTGTGATGGGTACGACAGGAAGCTCAACCGGCGTCCACTTGCACTTTGAAGTACAAGAAAATGGCGCAGTAGTAAACCCTGTGAATTACATCGGCGGATAAGAAACAGTGAAGATATAGAGAAGATGTCGGGATTTCCTGACTTCTTCTCTTCTTTTTTTGCAACGATGAGGGCAATAATGCGGTATAATAGGGAATATGTTGAACTGAGGAGTTACAAAATGGAAAAGATAGCATCGATGAAAAATCAAAAAGTAAAACAATGGAAGAAACTGCAGACCACGAAAGGCCGGAAAGAGGCGGGGGCTTACCTGATCGAAGGAACGCATCTGCTGAAAGAAGCCATCAAAGCAAATGCCAACATCCAAGAGGTCGTGATGACGGAAAGTTTTTTCCAACAGTCGGATCTGCAGATTGCGGAAGAGGCCATCATTCTCGTCTCCCAAGAGATCCTCGCCAGCTTGGCCCAGACCGAAACGCCACAAGGAGTCGTTGCGATCGTGCGGATTCCTGAAGCTGCTCCAATTTTGGAATACAAAGGTAAATATATCCTATTGGATCAGGTTCAGGATCCAGGAAATGTCGGCACCATCATCCGGACCGCGGATGCTGCCGGGTATTCCGGTGTCATTTTAGGGGAGGGTTCGGTGGATCTGTACAATGACAAAGTGTTGCGCTCCATGCAAGGAAGCCACTTCCATCTGCCGGTTTATCGCGGCGATCTGCAAGAGCTGATCCCCGAAATGAAGAACAACGGCATCCCGGTTTACGGAACCGAACTGAACGAAGCCGCTGTCGATTACCGCACCGTTTCCCCGACCGATACGGTTGCATTGGTGCTCGGCAATGAAGGGAATGGGGTTTCACAAACAGTCTTGGCGTTGACGGATCAGAATTTGTACATCCCGATTTTCGGTGAAGCGGAGTCCCTGAATGTCGCAGTTGCGGCAGGTATCCTGCTTTATCACTTCGTCGGCTGAAAAAATGCATGAAAAAAACGCTATTTTTTCAATTAAACGTGAAAAAGTGTTGCCTTTGTGAAATTCCTATCCTATTATAGAAAACAGACATGAACTTTTTGTATGCGAGCATGCGGACTGCCGAATTCCTGACTAACATTATTCGTGAATCTTTTCCTTTTCGGATGGAAGGAATCGGCGCCTACATGCATTTTTCTGAGGGACTACTTCAGTTGGTGCAGATTGCGGAGCAGGATGCTTATTTTTTGTAAACATTTTGTGACAAAAAGCACATTCCCTTTGACAGGGGAAATGAGGGTGTTTATAATAGGTCAAAGAGGTGAAGGCTGTGAATGAAATGCTGGAAGTAAAAAAATGTATTTGTCCAAAGTTTGAAAAAACATTCTCTATTTTAGGGAAAAAATGGACCGGCTTAATCATCGAAGTCTTGATGGACGGAGATAAACGATTCAAGGAATTGGCCGTGCAGATACCTAATGTCAGTGATCGAGTATTAGTTGAACGCTTAAAAGAGCTGGAAGATGAAAAAATTGTAGTAAGAACCGAAAATCCTGCGGCGGCAATCAAAGTGATGTATGGATTGTCCGAAAAAGGAAAAGCCTTGAACAATGTGATGCAGGAAATCCAAACATGGTCGGATGCGTGGGTCTGAATCCGAACTTGACGGAAACGGCATTTCCGGGTAAACTGGCAAAGTAAGTAAAATGAATACTAAAAGCGTTGAAGGGAACCTTCACGATCTGTAGCTTTTTTCAGGGAATATGGGCCATTGACTGCGAGCCTTTATAGAAGCCGATTGTGTTTTTTCACTCCCCGAGCTGACTTTGGGATTTGCCCCGTGCAATGAATAAAGTTCCGGTTTATTACCGTTAAACAAATGAAGTGTCGTTGCTTGCAGCGAAACAAGGGTGGTACCACGGAAATCTCGTCCCTTACCAGGGACGGGATTTTTTTGCATTTTTTAAGAAAAGGGGACAGAACATGGAATTGAAAGCAAAATTACAAACGTTACGTATAGATGCCTTACAGCAAGTCGAATCTGCAGAGGATCTGCAGGCATTGAATCAAGTCCGCATTTCCTACTTGGGGAAAAAAGGGCCGATCACAGAGGCTTTGAGAGGGATGAAGGATTTAAGCCCCGAAGAGCGACCAGTCATCGGAACTTTGGCGAACGAACTGCGCGATGACATCGAAGCCGCCATCCAAGCCAAAAAAGATGCGCTTGAAATCAAAAAGATGGAAGCCGAAATCGCGGCGGAAACGATTGATGTCACCTTGCCCGGCAAAAAGATCGCGCAAGGCACGACACACGTCCTGACGCAGATCAACGAAGAAATCGAAGATCTGTTTTTGGGCATGGGTTACAAGATTGTGGATGGTCCAGAAGTGGAACAGGACAGCTACAATTTCGAAAAGATGAATCTTCCGAAAGATCATCCGGCCCGCGATATGCAGGACACTTTCTACATCAGCGATGAATTGTTGCTGCGTACGCATACGTCACCCGTCCAAGCGCGCACGATGGAGAAGCATGATTTTTCCAAAGGCCCGCTGAAGATGATCAGCCCGGGGAAAGTCTATCGCCGCGACAGCGATGACGCGACCCATTCACACCAATTCCACCAGATTGAAGGATTGGTCATCGGCGAGAACATCACTTTGGCTGATTTGAAAGGGACGCTAGCCGTCTTCGCCAAAAAATTGTTCGGCGAAGAGCGCGAAATCCGTTTGCGTCCGAGCTACTTCCCGTTCACGGAACCTTCTGTCGAAGTCGATGTCAGCTGCTTCAAGTGCGGCGGATCCGGCTGCAATGTCTGCAAGCAAACAGGCTGGATCGAAATCCTGGGATCCGGCATTGTGCATCCGAATGTTCTGGAAATGTCGGGGATCGATTCCACGAAATATTCCGGTTTTGCTTTTGGGCTTGGGCAAGAGCGTGTAGCGATGTTGAAATATGGAGTGGACGATATCCGTCACTTCTATCAGAACGACATCCGATTCTTAAGTCAATTTGATGTAAAGGAGTAATAAAATGAAAGTTTCCTATAAATGGTTAAAAGAGTATCTTGATTTATCCGATGTAACACCTGAAGAATTGGCTGAAAAAATGTCCCGCACCGGCATCGAGGTGGATGATGTCATTTATCCTGGCAAAGGTTTGTCAAAAATCGTCGTCGGCGAAACGTTGTCAGTGGTCGACCATCCTGATTCGGATCACCTGCATGTCTGCCAAGTGAATGTCGGGGCTGAGGAACCGATCCAGATCGTCTGCGGCGCGCCGAACGTGGCTGCAGGCCAGAAAGTCATCGTGGCTTTGCATGGCGCACGGATCACCGGCAACGCGAAGATCAAAAAAGGCAAAATGCGCGGCCAAGAATCGAACGGGATGATCTGTTCGTTGGCTGAATTAGGTTACTCGGAAAGTGTCGTTTCAAAAAAATATGCGGACGGGATTTTTGTCCTGCCTGCCGAAGCGGTTCCCGGAACGGAAGTCGTTGATTTGTTGGACCTGGATGATGCGATTCTGGACATCGATATCACGCCGAACCGCGCCGATGCTTTGAGCATGCGCGGATCCGCCTATGAAGTCGCAGCCATCTACAACAAAGCGCTGCAATTCCCGGAGGCTCCTGTCTCCGAAAAAACAGGTTCGGTTGCGGATTACATCAAAGTAGCCGTTGAGGACACGAACGATGCGCCTGCCTACCATATCCAGATCATCAAAGACGTAAAGATCGCGGAAAGTCCGCTTTGGCTGCAGAACAAATTGATGAACGGTGGTATCCGTCCGATCAACAACGTAGTCGACATCACGAATTATATCCTGTTGGAGTACGGCCAGCCGCTCCATGCTTTCGACTATGACCAAATCGGTTCCAAAGAGATCATCGTCCGCCGTGCAAAGGCGAATGAAACGATGACGACGCTGGATGGAGTCGAAAGAACGCTCGATACGGATAATATCGTCATCACCAACGGCACTGCGCCGATAGCTTTGGCGGGCGTCATGGGCGGTCTCGATTCGGAAATCACTGACGGGACCGTGACTGTAGCCTTGGAATCCGCGTTGTTCAATCCGGTTTTGATCCGCAAAACAGCAGGTAAATTCAATTTGCGCAGCGAATCCAGTTCCCGTTTCGAAAAGGGCATCAACGTTGCGACGATCCTCACAGCCGGACAACATGCCGCTGAACTGATTCACGAGTTGGCTGGGGGCACGATCGTAGAGGGTACGGCATCCGTTGACACGGTGGAAGTGAAGGACACGGAAGTGGTCATCACTTTGGAAAAAATCAACCGTTCGTTGGGAACTACCATTTCCAGCGATGAAGTGACTGCCATCTTCAAACAGTTGGGCTTTGCAGCGACTTTTGACGGCGAAACCTTCACCGTATCAGTACCGCCGAGAAGATGGGATATTTCCATCTATGCGGATATCCTGGAAGAAGTCGCTCGCATCTACGGATACGACAATCTTCCGGAAACATTGCCGATCACGCCGGCTTTGCCAACCGCACTGACACCAAAACAACACACGATGCGCATCACCAGAAGATTCATGGAAGGTGCGGGCCTGACCCAAAACATCAGCTATGTCTTGACTACCGCCGAAAAAGCGCGGGAATACGCAGTCGAAGACAAGGAAGGCATCCGTTTAGCTTGGCCGATGAGCGAAGATCGCAGCACGCTGCGGATGAACTTGCTGAGCACACTGCTGGACAATGCCGCTTACAACGTTGCCCGCAAGAGCACGGATATCCAATTTTATGAAATCGGCCGGGTGTTCTTCCCGTCAGCTGATCGCGTTTTGCCGATCGAAGCGGAACGTTTGGCCGGCGTGATGACAGGAATGGCCTACCAAAAAGATTGGCAAATGGCTGCCGAACCCGTCAATTTCTATCACGCCAAAGGAGTGTTGGATGGGTACTTCGAGACGATGGGCTTGAGCGATCAGATCCGTTTCGAAGCTGCCAAAGACCTGAAGTGGATGCATCCGGGCAGAACGGCTGCCGTCTATCTGGGCGATGCCTATATCGGTTATGTCGGTCAGGTCCATCCGGCTACGGCCAACGCCTATGACCTGAAGGAAACTTATGCCTTCGAAATCGATTTCGAAGCGATCATCGCAGCACCGAAGGAAGTGATCACGCAACAACCGATCCCTAAATTCCCTGGCGTGACCCGCGACGTGGCACTGTTGGTGGATGAGACCGTCACACACCAACAGATCGTAAGGACCATCAAGGGAAAAGGCGGCAAATTCCTGAAGGATGTCCATTTGTTCGACATCTATCAAGGCAAGGGCATCGAGGACGGCAAGAAGTCGGTTGCTTACTCCATGTCATTCCTGAACCCTGAAGCAACGCTTGTCGATGAAGACATCAACAAAGCCTTCGCCAAATTGGTCGCGGCTTTGGAAACCGAATGCGGAGCAGCGATCCGTTAATTTAGTAGAATAATGCACAAACAAAGAGTGGACTGTCTCGGGATGAGACAGTCCACTCTTTGTTGCTTTGCGGAGACTAAGATGCGGCGATGATTCGGTTGTCCGATTCGTTCGTGTTATCGGACAAGCTCGCTTGCGGAGCAGACTAGGTTGTCCGATTCTTTTCGGTTATCGGACAAGCTCGCTTACGGAGCAGACTAGGTTGTCCGATTCTTTTAGGTTATCGGACAAGTTCGCTTGCGGAGATGATTCGGTTGTCCGATTCATTCGTATTATCGGACAAGCTCGCTTGCGGAGATGATTCGGTTGTCCGATTCGTTCGTGTTATCGGACAAGCTCGCTTACGGAGATGATTCGGTTGTCCGATTCTTTTCGGTTATCGGACAAGTTCGCTTGCGGAGATGAATCGGTTGTCCGATTCTTTTCGGTTATCGGACAAGCTCGCTTGCGGAGATGAATCGGTTGTCCGATTCTTTTCGGTTATCGGACAAGTTCGCTTGCGGAGATGAATCGGTTGTCCGATTCTTTTCGGTTATCGGACAAGTTCGTCAGCATGGGACCCAGCTGCGGTGAGTTCTCCGTACATTTCGCCGACAAGTTATCCGTTTGCCAGTCGGATGGCTTTTTGGGTGTTGGCGAAGTGGAGCTTCGTATATTTGCCCAGCAGTTCCAAGCCGCCTTCACGGTACATTTCCGCAGCGATCAGGTCGACGTTGGCGCCGGCGCCTGAAGGGATCGGATAACCGGAGGCTGCGGTCATCTCAGCCAATGTCTTCAGGAAGTAGTAGCGGGCGATGATGGAGGCCGCTGCGACTGCCAGATGATGGGATTCGCCTTTTGTCTGGAAATGAACATTCTCCTTCACCTGGACTTTTTGGTCGGAAATATGCTTGAAATACGTCGAAGGCAATTCAAACTGATCCACCAGGATCGCTTCGGGCTTTTCCGGAGCTATTTTCTTCAACAGCTGATCGAGCACTTGGTTATGCAGCAACGCCTTCATTTTCCCTTGGGACATCGTCGGTTGGACCTCATTGTATTTTTCGGGCATCAAGTTGATGACGCTGTGCGGGACATGCTGCAACAATTGCTTCGCAATGGTGATGATGCGGGCATCCGTCAAAGCTTTTGAGTCCTGGACGCCCAATTTTTTCAGCAATGGCAATTGGTCGGCGGATGCGTAGACGGCACAGACCGTCAAGGGCCCGAAATAGCTGCCGTTGCCGACTTCATCGCTGCCGATGACGGACCATTCGGCAAAACCTGCAGGGAGCCCGTTTTTGCTTGGGGCTTCTTTTTTCAGCCCGTTTTTTGCGGCAGGGGAGGCAGTGGCTCCGACCCGCTCGCTGGATGAGTGCCACTGCGCAGCTTCACTTTCGGCGTTCTGGCCCTGGAACAGTACTTTTCCGGAATTGTAACCGGTGATGGTGGTCTGGTTCTTTTTGGCTGTGAAAAGGCTGTGCGGCACTGGTTTCACGGCATAATCCTGATAAAAGACGGCCATCTTTTTCAGTTGGCCCATCGTTACTTTCAATACGACATTCGACATATTCTCATCCTTGCTCTATTTGATTTTTTCTGTACGGCTTTTTGTTGGTAGCATCCCTTATTCTATCACAGGAAGTTCTCTTCTTCATGGGGAATTGCGATGAAGATGGGTGAGCCATTTTTGGAGAAAAGGACAGGATTGGGAACATGGAGAGGTTTATACTGCAATTCGTCGGATTTATGTTAAAATATACTAGACAGTTTTTAATGGAGGGCTTTGAATATGACAGAAAACAAAAGAAGATTCAAAACAATCATAGCAGGAAAGACCTATACGATTGTGGGAAATAAAGCACCTGAGCATTTGACTGCGGTTTCGGAAATGGTCAATGCGCAGTTGGAACAGATCAAAGAAGCCGCTCCGGCGCTTGGACGGGAGGAGCGCGGCATTCTCGTGGCAGTGAACGCCATTTCCGATCAGATCACGAAGCAAGTGGAGATGGAAGAGCTGTTGCAGAAGGTGGCGAAGCTGGAGAAGGCTTTGCAGGAAAGCCAAAGCGCTACACAAACTGTTTCCGCTGAGGCGACAGAGCAAGCCGAGCCGGAACAGGCTCTGGATCAGGAGCCCCAAACCCAAGCGGTTGCCGATGCTGAACAAAAAACAGAGGCCGTTCCTCCGGCAGAGGAGAAAGCAACTGAAGAAGCAGATGAAGCCGAAGCAATTGCAGCCGAAACGCCTGAAGAGGAACAAGCTGCTGAAAAGATGACCGGGAACGCAACAACTAAGAAGGCCGTGGCTGACTTTGCCGGGAAAAAGCGCGACAATGAGAGCCAAACAGTGACTTCTATGCCTGCAACCATCAGCGAACTGCAGCAAGCTGCCCGCGAAGCCAACGAACTGCCGGCCAGGAAATCCGATTCAAAATTGACAAAGACAACAACCGCTTCCGAGGCGGCACTGAAACGGGCTCAGCACAGAAATCAAGTGCGTTCGGCTTTGGGTGTCAACAGGAACGCTGAAAATGCCATCCCGCCTTACACCAAAAATCACGAGCATGATGGAAAAAAGTAGTAAAAAGACTGTAGAAATCAGGTGAAAAAATGCTTACGTTGATCATAGTGCTCTCACTTTTGTGGGGAATCTATACGGGCGTCAGAAGAGGACTTATCCTGCAGGTAGTCTATACCGTAGGATACTTCATTTCCTTCTTGGTCGCCGGAGAATACTATGCCGTCGTCGCGGAAAAAATCGATCTGTTGGTGCCATATCCATCCGTCGAATTCGGCAAAGAATTGATTTTTTATACAGAAGAGGTGTCGTTCGTCCTGGATCAGGCGTTTTATAACGGATTGGCGTTCATCCTGTTGTTGTTCGCGGGCTGGCTTGTGACGCGATTTGTCGGAAGCATGCTGAACTCATTGGCGTTCTTCCCGATCATCAAACAGCTGAATCAGCTGGGCGGAGGCGTGCTCGGATTCCTGATGCACTATATCGGGATGTTCCTTTTGCTGACGCTCGCATCCATGATTCCGCTGGATTTCATCCAACAGCTCTATGTCGATAGCGAACTTGCGGCTTGGATGGTATCCGAAACGCCTTACTTTTCACGTTTGATCTACGACTGGTGGATCGGCATCATTCAGTAAAGACAGCTAGTCAAACAGTAGGGACTGTATAGTGTTACTATATCGTCCCGCTTTTTTTGGAGAAAGCACTTTTTAGGAGAATAAAATGAATAATAAAATAAGCAAAACATTAGAGTTCGAAAAAATAAAACAACAACTCCAGAATTTTGCGGCAACCGATCAAGGGATAGATAAGATTCAGGCATTACGGCCCGAAACCGATCCCGAAAAAGTCGTTGCTTTGCAGAACGAAACGGAAGACGGCAGAAAGGTGCTGCGCCTGAAGGGCGGCATACCGATGCCAAGGCTGAAGTCCATCCGCAGCCATCTGAAGCGTCTCGAGATAGGCGGTACCTTGAACGGCAAAGAAATCGCCGAAATCGGGCGGGTATTGTCGACGACAAGGGAAATCATCCAGTTTTTCCAATGGTTCGAAGACAACGAGATTCCCTTCTTTGTCCTGGACGAGTTGGTGGACAGGCTGGTCGTATTGCCGGAAATCACAAGAAGGATCCAAGCGACCGTCCATGAGGATGGTACGATCCAGAACGATGCCTCCCCTGCATTGAAAGGAATCCGGACGGGTATCAAGCAGGGCGAACAGAATATCCGGACCAAATTGGATGACATCATCAGAGGCAACAAAGCATCCTACCTCAGCGATGCCATCATCACGATCCGAAATGACCGTTTTGTGATCCCGGTCAAGGTCGAATACCGCAATCAATTCGGCGGCATTGTCCATGACCAAAGCTCGACAGGCCAGACGCTTTACATCGAGCCGCAAGCCATTCTGGATCTGAACAATCATCTGCGCCAGCTGGCTGCGCAGGAAAAAGCGGAAATCGAGCGGATTTTGTATGAATTGTCGATGGAAATCGAACCGTTCACACAGGAATTGTACGGAAACAGCGAGGTGCTGGCGACGCTGGATTTCATCAACGCCAAAGCGCGCTATGCTGATTCCCTGAAAGCGACACGACCGATCATCAGCAAAGAGAACCACATCGCCATCTGGAAAGCCAGACACCCGCTCATCGATCAGAATGACGTCGTCGCGAACGATCTGATCCTCGGCGAGGCTTACCAGGCCATCGTCATCACCGGTCCGAATACGGGCGGGAAGACGATCATGCTGAAAACGCTCGGGATCATCCAAATGATGGGCCAATCCGGGCTTCAGATACCGGCGGATGAGGATAGCCAAATCGGCATTTTCACGGAAATATTTGCGGATATCGGCGACGAGCAGTCGATCGAACAGAGCCTGAGTACGTTCTCCTCGCATATGACCAACATCGTCTCGATCCTGAATCAGATCGACGACAAAAGTCTCGTGCTCTTGGATGAGTTGGGTTCCGGTACCGATCCCCAAGAGGGCGCTTCCCTGGCCATCTCGATTTTGGACTATATCGGCGGCATCGGCAGCTATGTCATGGCCACCACCCATTATCCCGAACTGAAAGCCTACGGATACAATCGCTCCGGAACGATCAATGCCAGCATGGAATTCAACGGAGAGACTTTGGCTCCGACTTACCGGCTGCAGATCGGCGTTCCCGGACGAAGCAATGCCTTCGATATCTCAAAACGACTTGGGCTGAACCCGAGCATCATCGATCAGGCGCGCAGCTTCATCGATGTGGACAGCCAAAACCTGAACGAGATGATTGCAGATCTGGAACAGAAGAGACGCGTCACCGAAAAAGAATCCATGCAGCTCCAGGCGCAGTTGGAAGAATCCGACAAATTGTTGGCCGATCTGAAGCGCGCCAACGAGAAACTGGAAACCAACAAGGAAAAAATCATCGAAGATGCCAAAAAAGAGGCCAATAAATTGGTCGATACCGCAAAAGAAGAAGCGGAATTCCTGTTGCAGGAAATCCGTGAAATGCAGCTGAACATGGGTAAATCCGGCAGCGTCAAAGAGCATGAACTGATCGATCTGCGCAGGCAATTCAATGATCTGCGCCAAGAGGAGTCTTTGGCCAAAAACAAAGTATTGCGCAAAGAAAAAGAGAAAAAGATGTTCAAGCCGGGCGACGAAGTCATTACGGAGACGTATGGCCAGCGTGGGACGCTCGTTGAGAAAAAAGGCAACGGAGAATGGGTCGTGCAGATAGGGATCATGAAGATGAAGTTGCCGGAATCGGACCTCAGGCTGATCAAAGAAGAGCCGCAGCAACAAAGAAGGCAGAGGCAGATCGCCACTGTAAAATCTGCTTCATCCAGCCATGTGGCGACGCAGCTTGATCTCAGAGGCCAGCGCTACGAAGAAGCCTTGGCTGAAGTCGATCAGTATTTGGATGCCGCTTTATTGGCTGGCTATCCGCAAGTAACGATCGTTCATGGAAAAGGAACCGGCGCCCTCCGCAAAGGGGTTGGCGATTTGTTGAAGCGCCACCCGCAAGTGTTGTCCTACGAGTATGCACCGGTGAACGCCGGCGGGAACGGCGCGACGATCGTGACGTTCCGCGGCTGAGCAGATTGATTGGTACTGAGCAAAACCTCTGCTATAATTAACACATAAAGATGAATTGTGAAGGGAGTAAATACAATGGTAAAAATATTAACAGATGCAAATTTTGAGGCAGAAACAAAAAATGGGGTCGTGCTGGTGGACTTCTGGGCAACTTGGTGCGGACCTTGCCGCATGCAATCACCGATCATCGATGAATTGGATGCAGAAATCGGCGACAAAGTGACTTTCGCTAAAATGGATGTGGATGCTAATCCGCAAACACCAAGCCAATTCGGCATCATGGGCATCCCGACGTTGTTGATCAAAAAAGATGGCCAAGTCGTAGAAAAATTAGTCGGCTACCAAGCAAAAGAGATGCTTGAAGAAACGCTTGAAAAATATATCTAAACCATAAGAAAGAGTTGCCGATGCCCTGATGTTTCAGGATATCCGGCAACTCTTTTTGTGTGGAGCTCTGTAGTAGTCTTTTTTTTTTTGGTCTGAAGGTAGCTCCCCGGAGGAGAGCGAACGTGCCGGGCGCACATCTCCGGCCAGAACCTTGCCGCCGGAGGAGCACTACCCTGAAAAGTCACAGCTCCGGCGAGGATCCCTTCGCCGGAGGACAGTAATCCGGGCAGCACCGCACCTCCTGCCAAGGCGGCTTTCGCCGGAGAACGCTCAATCCCGCGACGCATTCGCAAAAAAACGCACAATCAACCCGGCAATTCACTGCCGCGATGATTGTGCGTTCCGGTTCACTCGATGAACAGGGTGATGATGACTTCTTTTTTCTTGTCTTTTCCGATTACAATCTCCGCTTTTGCCTCACAGGGGAGGCCGGTCGTCATCTGAATCTGCTGCGCCAAAAATCCGGCTTCCAGTTGGAAGGAGGCCTGCTCGTTTTGGGTGCGGACAGTGATCAGATCGCTTTCCAGACGATATTGTTGCGTATTTTTTTCTTTTTTGAGCAGTTCCAGCTGCCCGAAACCGCAATAAATCATCGCTTCATACAGGTCTTCCTGACTTTTTAATGGGAATTGCCGAGCCAAATCTTTTCCGGCCCAATACAATATTTCATCGGTATGTTCGCCAAGGATGTTACCCAAAAGGTAGTCCCTTATCAATAAATAGGAGAAGTGTTCGTTATCGATAATATGGGCATTTTCGTTTTCAGGATTCAATTAATTTTTCCCCCCCTCAAATCTACACTTCATTATACACGTATTTTAAATAGTGGATAGAGCCTATTTTCTGGTGATGCCTATCAATGGCGTTTTTTTTCAACATCAGGCATAATAGGGTTAAGAAATCCAATATTCAAATTGAAAGGAAGATGTTTATGTGGACTGCCAAGAAAGCTTTGGGATTGATATTGCTGTTGATTCCGGTCTTCAAATATATTTCAGACTGGAAAAAAGAAGAGGAGCAACGCCGCTTGCTGAACGGCTGAACAGACATCCCCATCCATACATAAAATGAAAACTCGTTATAACGCGAATAGCGGTATAACGAGTTTCGTTTGTGATTATGACTGGATGCCGTGCACTCTTTTGATGTTCAGCCCGAAAAGGATGCCATTCCCGGGTGCAGTGATGTTTACCGCTTCCTCGATTTGGTTGATGATTTTTTCGGAATGTTCTTCTTGGGCCAGCACCAGCAGGATTTCCTTTTCCGGTTCCAAAGCCAAGTTGAATAACTTCTTGTTCTCATGCATTCCGGATCCGCGGCCGGCAATGACGGTGCCGCAGTAGGATTCTTCGCAGCGCGCGCTTTCGAAGACGCGGTCGATCATTCCTTTGTCGACGACTGTTACGATCGATTGATAACTCATCTGTGTGCCCACTCCTTTTCCTGGTTACTGAAATTGAGTCCATTGTAGCACAGATATTTTTGAACGGCCAATAAACGGTAGTTACCCTGGAAAATGAGACCCTATTTTACGCAAATGTGAAGCAAGTCAGTATGAAATTTGACTCATTTTTACCAATTCAGTGCATCTTAAGGTAAAATAGAGATACGAAAACAAATAAAGGAAGTAACTGCATGAGCAAAAAAGCAATCGGTTTTATTGACTCTGGCGTCGGCGGCTTGACCGTCGTGAAACAAGCGATGAAACAGCTTCCCAACGAATCCATTTATTATCTGGGGGATTCCGCCAGATGCCCCTATGGACCAAGGCCCAAAGAAGAAGTGATTCAATACACTTGGGAAATGACAAAGTTTCTGCTGAAGAAAGACATCAAAATGCTGGTGATCGCCTGCAATACAGCGACCGCAGCCGCCTTGGACATCATCCGGGAGCGCGTGGACATACCGGTGATCGGCGTCATCAATCCCGGCAGCCGTGCGGCAATCAAACATTCGAAAAATGAACGCATAGCCGTAATCGGCACAAAAGGCACCATCAACAGTGACGTGTACAAGAAAACGATCAAGGACAAGGACAAAGGCATCTCTGTAATCAGTATGAGCTGCCCCAAATTTGTGCCCCTTGTGGAGAGCAACCAATACAACGGATCGATCGCGAAAAAAGTGGTTGCGGAAACGCTGACCCCCTTGCTGAAGGAATCGATCGATACCCTGATTCTGGGGTGCACGCATTACCCGCTTTTGACACCGCTCATCCAAAATGTGATGGGGCCTTGTGTGACCCTAATCGATTCCGGTGCCGAAACGGTGTCTGAGGTGAGCACTTTGTTGGATTATTTCCGCTTGGCGGAAAGTTCGCACAACAAGGAAGCCTCCGTATACCGTTTTTATACGACGGGTTCGCCGAAACTGTTTTCGGACATCGCCGAAAACTGGCTTGGAAAAGTCAATTTTTCGGTAGAAAAAGTAGACTTGGTAAATTTGATTGAGAATGATTGAGAAATGAGGGATACAATGAACGCAACTGAAAAAAAGAAGATCGTGATAGCGACCAAAAATCCGGGAAAGGCCAGGGATTTTGCCGTCCTTTTTGAGCCGAAAGGCTACGAGGTCGTGACTTTGTTGGATTATCCGGAAATTGAGGATGTGGAGGAAACAGGCTATACGTTTGAAGCCAATGCGCGGAAGAAAGCTGAGACGATCGCTGGATTATTGGGCATGACGGTCTTGGCGGATGATTCGGGCATCTGCATCGATGCCTTGGATGGCCAACCGGGTGTGTTTTCCGCCCGCTTCGCTGGCGGAACGAAAAACGACGCCGCCAATAATGCGAAGGTACTGGCGATGCTTGGGGCCCAGAAAAACCCGTCCCGGAAAGCGCACTTCCATTGTACCTTGGTGTTGGCCCATCCGGATCGGGAGAGTCTGGTGGTCGAAGGGGATATCGAAGGTGAAATCGCGGAGTTCCCGAGCGGAGACAATGGATTCGGATACGATCCGTTGTTTTATTTGCCTCACTTGGGCAAGACGATGGCAGAGTTGAGCGACATCGAAAAAAATCAGATCAGCCACCGCGCAAATGCCCTGAAAAATCTGGAAAAAAGTTGGGCAGCCTGGCTGGAAAAGGAAGCGGACTAGATGATCAAAATACTTGCAGTCAGCGACAGCCACGGCGAAAAAGATATTCTGAACGAATTGGCGTTGCGCTATACGAATCAGGTCGATCATTTTGTGCACTGCGGCGATTCGGAGTTGAGCAGTTCCGATCTGATCTGGGGAATCATGTCCACAGTGATGGGGAATTGCGATTATGACTACCAACTGAACGATGAGTACCGATTCCAGGCCGGCGACCGGAACGTGCTGGTTGTCCACGGGCACCGCCATTCTGTGAGGGGCTCGCTAGCCGGTCTGAAACGCGAAGCCCAGCAGGGGAATGCTTCTCTGGTATTTTATGGACATACCCACATCGCCAAAGCAGAGCAGGAGGATGGCATCCTGTTCATCAATCCGGGCAGCATCAGTCAGCCGCGAGGCACCCTGATGGAAAAGACCTATTGCATCGTCACCCTGGACGACCAATCCGTCGCAGTTGACTATTACAACGACCGGCATCAGGAAATGGTCGAACTGAGAAAAAAATTTCAAATGCTTTGATCACACGCAATGAAGGTGCCTCAGCAGCGCAGACGATTCCGTAAGCTTTTTGGATACGGACTCTATGCCGAGCGGACACCTTTTAGGAGGAAATATAAAATGATTAGTAGCGAAGTAGCCGGGTTATTGCTCGATAATGACGCGTGCGGGGATCTGATGATTCTTGGCGAAAATGTTGCCAATGTGCATTGTTCGAATAACCTGAACCATGCGTTTCTGGTCCTGTCCCAAGTGAAGTATTCCGTCATTCCCGTATTGGATTCAAAGTCCCGCATCAAAGGTCTGATTTCCATGCCGATGATCATCCAGGCCATCACGGAAATCGATGCGATCCGTTATGATAAGCTGGAGACAATCAGGGTCGAAGAAGTGATGGATCGTGACGTCCAAACCATCCGGCCATGGACAGATCTCGAGGACATCCTGAATTATCTGATCGATCACAATTTTCTGTGCGTTACGGAGGATGACGGCAAATTTATCGGCATCATCACACGCAAAGAGATTCTGACGAGAGTGAATCACTTGGTGCACGGCATTCACCGTATCTATAAATTAGAGAAAATAGAGGAGAAGGAGGAAGTGGCATCCAAAAGATAGCATGCGGATCTCTGCTTCAAGCCTAACCTTATAAATCAAAAAAGTGCCTCACTTCCAATGTCTGGAGGTGAGGCACTTTTTTCGCAGGGAATTTATGCTTTCGATACGGTGTAAGGCATAGCCGGAATCTGGATGCCTGCCTCCATCAGTGCGGAACGATAGCTTCCCAAGAATAAGTTTTGGACACTGTACTGCTGGCCGTTCAATGTATAAAAGATAACCCGATAGGCAAGCTGACCATTCCCTTTGTCGGTGATCCCAATGACATTCGGACCTTTGACGATTTTCGGATGCTCCGGCACGAGCCGGTCATTGACTGTTTGAATGACCTGATTGACCGTTTCAAAATTAGTGTCCGGATACAACAGGATATCGATCATTGCCCGCATATCATTTCGGGACAGGTTACTGATTGTCGTGATGGTATGGTTCGGCAAGAAATGCAAAGTTCCATCAAAACTCTTGATCTGTGTCGTCCGTAGCCCAACGTTCACGACAGTGCCGTCGATGCCGCCGATGACAACGTGATCACCTACATCAAATTGGGATTCCAGGATGATGAAGAAGCCATTGACGATATCATTGATGAATTGCTGCGCACCAAGACCGATCGCCAAACCCGCCAGACCCGCACCGGCCACTAAGGTAGCGATCGGAACACCCAGAATGGAGAGGACCCCGTAGATCAAAAAGAAGAACAACAGATAACGCAAACCATTCTCGGCTATTTTATAGATGGTGGTAGCGCGATTCTGCGTAATGTGCTTGGTCAATATTTGTTTTTCGAAAGTCCGATGCAACACGTAGTTGGATAAACGTTTCAAAACAAAAAAGATGAGCAGCAAAAAAAGCAAGGTTATGCCTTTTGAAATAAACAAGCCCAAAATTTCTTCCCAAGCGATGCTGTTCCACCATTTGACGAAAATGTTTGAGTTCGTCACCACTTCCTGTATCAAATCTTGCGCAAGAGCACTGTCTTGTGTACTTGCATCATTCATAAAAAAACCCCTCATTTCTAAAACAACTGTAATCATTGTATCAAATAACCGGGCTTATGAAAATGAAGATACGATTACGTTTTTTTGAAGAAAGCATGTCTGGAGCAGCCGCATCCATTTCCAGGTGAATTGGCGCTGTTTTAAAGGGGTTTCAATAGCATATCAGAAATGACTATGGTATCATTTTATTATAAATAGTATAAATCTTATAAAAATTCATACAATGCTTTGACAGATGTAAGTATGGATTAAGAAGGAGTGAGTACAAATAATGGGATATGGTGAAATTGCAGCTTTGATTGCTGCGCTAGCTTTTGCGGTATTGGTGGTTTTCATCATTTTGGCATTAAGGAAGGTCACAGACATCTTAGGCGAAGTTGAAAAAGTTACCCAGGAAGCGAATAAAAGCCTGGCCGTCATCATAAAAGATGTCGATCACTTGTCGATCGAAGTGGAAGGCTTACTGAATAAAGCCAACACGTTGGTGGACGACCTGAACGGCAAAATCAGCAAGACAGATCCTTTATTCACCGCAATCGGCGATTTGGGTGTGACTGTTTCTGATGTGAACCAATCGACCAGAAATTTGGCAGTATCACTTAAAGGCGGAGGAAAAGGCGCGAAAAGCTCCTCGGGTTCCTCCACTGTCGGAAAGCTCGGAAGGACGGCAATGGCAATTGCCCGTCAACGGCAAGCGAAGAAAGAAACGAAAGACACTAAGTTCAAAACTTACTGAAGAGTCAACCAAAACATAAATGAGAAGGAGACTGAAGATTATGACAAAAAATAAAGGCGGATTTGTATTAGGGGCAATCATCGGCGGGGCAGCTGCAGCCATAACAGCTTTATTGTTTGCGCCAAAGCCAGGCAAAGAATTACGCGATGACATCACGGAGGAAGTAAACAATCTGCTCGATACAGCCCGCGACTATGCGGATATCGCTGTCGAAAAGGGCAATGAGTTCATGGATGTTGCCAAAGAAACTACGGAAGACATCAAAATCAACTTGAAGGACACTACTTCATCGATCAAAACGCAATTCACTGAAACGACCAAACATGTCGGTGATGACTTGAAGAAAGCGAAAGACGACATCAAAGAGAAAGCCACAGATGTGAAAGAATTTGCTTCCGTCATCGCTGAGGAAGGCAAAGAAGAAGCGGCTGCCGTAACGGAAGAGAAAAAAGCAGCGATGGAAGAAAAAGTCGAAGAGATCAAAGACAGCGTGGAAGATATCTAAGTGCAAACAAAAAAAACAGGCATTCTGCCTGTTTTTTTGTTGCATAGTGTTTTGTCGGGCGAGTCCGTTGCACAGCGCAACCAACTAGTCGATCAATTTTAAATATGCGTCTATGCCGGTAGGGGTGTGCGTGAA
Source organism: uncultured Trichococcus sp. (assembly GCF_963675415.1). Lineage (NCBI taxonomy): Bacteria > Bacillati > Bacillota > Bacilli > Lactobacillales > Carnobacteriaceae > Trichococcus > uncultured Trichococcus sp. Next base: position 12,350 of record NZ_OY776221.1, on the reverse strand, counting down.
GGATTCAAAGCCGTCCGCAGTCACAAATCCGCAATCTTCGACTCTGATCCCGATGTCCCCTTCAATGTAGATGCCAGGTTCGATGGAGAAACACATGCCCTCGTTAAGGGCCATTTCATTGCCTTCCATGATGGATGGGTATTCGTGGACTCCTTGACCCAATCCGTGACCCAGACGGTGGTTGAAGTAGCGGCCGTAGCCTGCATCGGCAATGATGGTCCGTGCTGCGGCATCCAAATCACCGGCTTTGATGCCGGGGCGAACCGCAGCCATCGCTTCATCATGGGCTGCCAACACCAAAGCGTAGATTTTTCTTTGGTGCTCGGATGGCTCTTCGCCAAAGAAGAGGGTGCGCGTCACATCACTGGCATAGCCTTCGTGCATGGTCCCTAAATCGAACAGCACAAACTGGTTTTTCCTGAGTTTCGTGCCGCCGGGAACACCATGCGGACTGGCTGCATTTTCGCCGAATAGCACCATAGTAGTGAAGCTCATTTCGCTTACGCCTCTTTTTTTCAGTTGGTATTCTATTTCCGCAACGACTTCCATTTCAGTGATGCCCTCGCGCAACGTTTTGGCGCCTATTTTGATTGCTTCATCCGCCCAATAGCCTGCTTGCTTCATGAACTCAAGCTCTTGTTCAGTTTTGATCAGGCGCATTTCCTGAAGCGTTTCGCTGATGTTGTGCTCAAAAGTTGCTGTCGGGAAATGTGTCCGCAAAGCTTCCATGCGTTCCACCGTCAAAAAATCCTTTTCGATGGACCAGCCCGAAAGCGTTGAATGACGCTCTTTCATTCTGGTCGCCAGCACTGTCCAAGGATCTTGCGTATCCATGTAGCTGAGCACCTCAAATTCCTCAGCGGTCTTCCGCGCATCGTTTTCCTCCAGCGCTGGGACGAACAGAAGGGGCTTTGCATCCTTGAACAGAACAGCCGCCAAAATCCGTTCGTGCGGATCGCTCCTGTAAGAGGAAACATAAAAGACATTTTTAGGGTCATTGAGAAATACGATATCGACATCTTGTTTTTTCATTAAATTGATAATTGGGTTTAAAGGCATTTTTAATGTGACACCTTCCTTTCTTTAGTATTATAGCATATAATAAGGGTTCGATTTTTGAATAATGCAATGTGAAATTTTCATGAAAACTTTTATAAAACGCTTGCATATCTAATGAAACAATGTTAAATTCATTATAAGCCTGTAAAACAATCACTATTTACAACATTATGTTGAATAATGGAAAATAAAAAATTGAAAACAATTGAGATAAGGAGCAACATAAATGGAAAAACAAACGATTACAATTTACGATGTCGCCCGCGAAGCAAACGTCTCCATGGCAACTGTTTCCCGCGTAGTGAACGGTAATCCCAACGTAAAACCATCCACAAGGAAAAAGGTATTGGAAGTTATTGAACGTTTGGATTACAGACCGAATGCGGTCGCCCGTGGTTTGGCAAGCAAGAAAACAACGACTGTAGGGGTTATTGTCCCTGATGTCACAAACTTGTTCTTCGCATCTTTGGCGCGAGGAATCGACGATATCGCTACAATGTACAAATACAATATCATTTTAGCGAACTCCGACCAGAATGACCAGAAAGAAATCCAGGTGTTGAACACGTTACTTGCTAAGCAAGTGGATGGCATCATCTACATGGGCAACAAGATTACAGATGAGTTACGCGCGGAATTCTCCCGTTCGAAAACGCCGGTTGTGCTGGCGGGAACAATCGACCCTGAACAACAAGTGGGAAGCGTCAATATCGATTACATCGGGGCAACCGAAGAAGTCGTAGCGAACATGATTGCGAACGGCAAGAAGAATATTGCTTTTGTATCGGCCTCACTTTCTAATCCAATCAACGGGCAATATCGCTTAAAAGGTTACAAGAACGCTTTAGTCAACGCAAACATTGCATTTGATGAGGCCCTTGTCTTCGAATGCGAACCGACGCTTCAAAATGGTGAGCTTTTGGCTGATCAATTACTTGAAGCTGGCGTGGATGCAGCATATGTAGCTGGTGATGAACTGGCTATCGGTCTTCTGAACGGTATCATCAATGCAGATGTCAGCGTTCCTGAGGCATTTGAAATCACTGCCAGCAACAATTCGCGCATAACAGAAATGGCCCGTCCGAAATTGACGTCCATCATGTTACCGCTATATGATATCGGTGCTGTTGCGATGCGTCTCCTGACAAAAATCATGAACAAGGAAGAAATTGATGAAAAATCAATCATCCTTCCTTACAAAATCGTCAACAGAGGAACAACATTACCTAAAAAATAATCGGTTCATCAGAAAGACATTTAAGCCCCAAAAAGCCAGGCATCCGAAAAGATGCCTGGCTTTTTTCTGCTCTGCACAGGAATGGGACATCCGGAGATGTCAGAATTTCCGCAAGCATCAAGCTGGTTTGACGGTAAACGAAAGGCTGCCCCGAAATGGGACAGCCAATCTCTTACTCTTCAGTTGTCGGGGATTCCTCATCCGACGGGGATTCCACGTCAGATTCGGGTTCAGTGTCCTCGGTTGTTTCGTCAGTCTCGGTTCCGCCATCTTCCTCCGCATCGGCTCCATTGGTTGTTGCATTGTTCCGGTTAGCGGCCGCTGCCGCGGCTGAGGCATTGCGTCTCGCTTCTGCTTCAGCCAGGTAACTAGCCCAAAATTCTTCCAAATCTTTATCGGTAGCACCAGGGGAGAAGTTGTAGGAAATCGGTTTCGGCAATGAATCCGATTTGAAAAGGTCGGTCCTTGTGCTTCCGTTAAGGGAGACGGATAGACCGTTGGCAAACGACACGGTTCCGGCCAGTGTTCCGGTTGTTTCCAACACTGATTGTTCGACGATCCCTTCCGGCCGCTGGTGGGCCTGGTCGGCGCCAAGAATGTCCGGATTGATGCTGTAGATTTTGTTGGCGATCTGCGACCAGTAATTCAGATTTCGCCCTGTCGGAAGACCCTGGTTGTTGGGGTCATAGAAGACATGTTCGCCCTTGTAATTGTCATAACCCATCCAAGAGCTAAGCGTGACGGTAGGGGTGCTGGCGATGAACCAGATATCCCGGTTGGCTTCCGATGTCCCGGTCTTTCCGGCCCAATCGGCGCTGAAATTCAGGTAATTATTGATCGACCGGCCCGTTCCATCGGTGATGACGTCGCGCAAAATATCCAAAGTAAGGTAAGCGGTCTGTTCCGAGAATACTTCCGTCGTTTCGGATTCGTGCTGATAAACGACGTCCCCGTGCTTGTCCGTGATCGTTTCGATCAGATAGGGTGAAACGTGGTCGCCTCCGGTTGCGAAGGTCGTGAAGGCACTGGTTTGTTCCAAAACGGTAGGGCCGTCATTCGTTGCTCCGATCGCCAAGGATGGATTGCCGTATTCCGATTCATCGATCGAGGTGATGCCCATTTTGTCCAGATATTGCCCCGGATTCATGCCTTCGTCGTTCATGGCGACATAGAGCTTGATTGTGGGGTTGTTTTTTGATTGGTAGAGCGCTTGGCGAGCGGTCATGTAAGTGTTGGAGATAGTGTCACCGAAGTTTGTCGGCTCCCAAAGTGTGCCATCGGGCTGTTTGATGCTGATTTTTGTATCAGGCACCATCGAAGCAGGGTAGATCAGATTCTGTTCGATCGCCGGCGCATAGACCAGCAAGGGTTTGATCGTTGAACCAGGGGAACGGTTGGTGCTGAATGCGTGGTCCACTTGATTGACCGAAAAATCACGGCCCCCGATGAATCCGATGATTTTCCCGGTCTGGTTCTCGATCAGCACACTGCCTGTTTGGGCAAGCTCCGTCACTTCCTGCGTGACCCCGTCTGCATCAACATAGGTATCCACGAATGTATCCCCTAGAGTGTGACCGTAATCAGCCGCAATTTCCTGCATGCCGTTGTAGATGTCTTCGTCGATCGTGCTGAATACGTTGTAGCCGGATAAGCGCAACGTGTTGTCCGCATTCGCGTAATATTCATTGTACAGTTCGATGTCCGCTGCCAAATCATCCATTGTAAGGTCGTCAGCGGCAGCAGCCTGTTCCATCAGTATCAGGATCGCTTCCCGTTCGACTGCTTGATAAAGGAAACTGTTCCTGTCCTCTTGGGTGGCGTGAGCAGGGACGAAATCTTGGGTGATGTCGTACGCGATGGCAGCATCATATTCTTCCTTGGTGATGTATCCCTCGCTGAGCATCCGGAAAAGCACGGTGTTTTTCCGGTTCAAGGCCGCAGTCAAGTCTTCCTTTCTTTCGCCGTATTGCGTGAAAGGGGTATAGGCATATGGGTTTTGTGGGATCCCCACCAAAAATGCCGCCTGAGCCAACGAAACATCCGTTGCATGTACGCCGAAAATACCGTTCGCCGCTTCCTCTATGCCTGCGATATTGGAGCCGCTGCTGTTTCGTCCGAAGGGAGAGACGTTCAGGTAGGCTGTCAGTATCTCATCTTTCGTAAAGAAATTTTCAAGCCGAAGCGCCAACAAGATTTCATTGGCTTTGCGGGAAAAAGTCACTTCATTCGACAGTATCTGTTGTTTGACGAGCTGCTGGGTCAAAGTGGAGCCGCCGGATTGACTGCCGAAACCGGTCAATTCAGTCACCAGCGCCCTCAAAATGGCCTTCGGTACGATCCCATCATGCTCATAAAAATTTTCGTCTTCCGTTGCGATGAGCGCCTCTTTGATGAGCGGAGAAATGCTTTCCGAACCGACAGTGGTCCTGACCAAGTCGGTTCGGATTTCCGAAATGGCTTCGGTATTCGCATAGTACATAGTGGAAACGAGTTCCACATTGCCGATATCTTCAGCCATGCTTTCGTATGTAGGGGGAGTCTCCTTTGAAATCAAATTCGCGAAGTAACCCAATCCTGCACCACCACCAAATATTCCCAAAAGGACCAGCAAAAGTACGATACCGGTAAAAATATTCCGGACCACACCAAAAAAAACATTGAAACCGAAAGCTCCTTTTGAAAGAAGAGGCTTCATGTTTGTTTCTGTTTCCAGTTTAAGTCTCATCCTTCGCCAAGACCTTTTGCCTTGATCGATGCGCTTGTGGGTCTTTTGCTCCCAAAGCAAGGCTTTTTCCTTTGCTCTTGCAGCATTTTCTTTCGTGAATATCCGCTGGAGGCTGCCGTTTATCGATTGCCCAAGACGTCTGAAGAATTCCCCGGTCTTTTTCAGCCATTTTTCTGCTTTATTTCCATCTGGATTGTCCATAAATTCCCTCTTTCCTTTTCAGGTGGTCACTTATCAGTATAACAAAAAAGCTTTGCCCTGACTATTACATAGCATGAACAATCACTAAGTCAGAGGAACCAAAAAAACAGCAAGGAATGAAATCCTTGCTGAAACCGTTGCTGCTATACTGTTGTGGCAGCAGAGTTTTCAAATGTCTCACCGATGGCGGCCAAACGCTCCGATACGTCAGACGGAGTCAAATGATTGCGTTGCACATAATAGTTCGGTTGGTGGACGCGGCATTCATGCGAGCAGCTGCGCATATACTTGTGTTCATTCTCTTCCGAACACAGCATTCTGCGGTTGCAGCTCGGGTTGGCGCAATTCGCGTAGCGTTCGCAAGGCGTGCCATCGAACCAGTCTTTTCCGACCACGACATGTTCGATGCGATTGACATCGACGCCGATGCGCTCATCGAATACATACATTTTCCCATCCCAAAGGTCACCTTTGACCGTTTCATCTTTCCCGTAGGTTGCGATGCCGCCATGCAGTTGGCCGACATCCTTAAATCCTTCCTTAACGAGCCAGCCTGAGAATTTTTCGCAGCGGATGCCGCCGGTGCAGTACGTGACAACGCGTTTTTCCATGAATTTTTCCTTGTTGTCGCGGATCCATTGCGGCAATTCGCGGAAGTTTGCGATATCCGGGCGGACGGCGCCACGGAAGTGCCCGAGATCGAATTCATAGTCATTGCGGGCATCGATGACGACCGTGTTCTCATAGAGGATGGCTTCGCGGAAAGCTTCCGGCGACAAGTATTCGCCAGTTGTTTCATTAGGATCGAGGTCGTCTCCACCCAAGTGCAGGGAGACGATTTCCTGGCGATGACGGACAAACATCTTCTTGAAGGCATGGCCGTCCGTTTCATCGATTTTATAGGTGATGTCGTTGAAGCGAGCATCTGCATTCATATGCTCGATGTACGCTTGCGTTTGTTCCACGGTCCCGGAAACCGTACCGTTGATCCCCTCTGCTGCGACCAAAATTCTTCCTTTTAAGCCGATTTCTTTGCAGAATCGTAGATGTTCTTGCGCAAATGTTTCTGCATCCTCTATCGGTGTATATTTATAATAGAGTAAGACACGATATTCTTTTGTCATACTGCTCCCCCTAAATCAATGTGCTTTACTTCGAACGTTATGAAATTATACACATTTTGTAAGCGGAAAGCCAAAGATATGCTCAACTGCCGAAAGAGTGCGTCCCGCTTTATGGATGTGGGGGCTGCATGCTACACTTGCTTTAAAGGAAAAATGAAAGCGGGGAAATGAGATGGGTAGTTGTACTTTGATCGTAAATCCGTCGTCAGGGGGCGAAAAGGCTCCCGGCTATCTGGGTTTGATGAAGGCGCAGTTAAGCAAAATGTTCGAAGAGGTGACAGTCAAAGAAACCGGGAAACAGGACGATGCCAAGCAGTTTGCGCATGAAGCGGCGATGCTCGGACATGAAGCCGTTTTCTGCATGGGGGGTGATGGCACTGTCAACGAAACAATCAATGGCTTGGCGGCTGCCGGAAAAAACGTATCCTTCGGGTTTGTTCCTATGGGCACCGTCAATGACCTCGCAAGAGCGGTCGGAATCCCTTTGGAACCCGAGCAGGCTATCGGAATGTTGAGCAATGCTGCTTTGATCGATCTGGACATCGGCAAGGTCAATGATCGTTATTTTGTGTCGAATGTCGCCGCGGGTGCGATCCCCGAAGCTGTCGAAGAGGTCAGTGTGGAGCAAAAAACAAAATATGGTCCTTTGGCTTATTTCCTTGAAGGAGGGAAGGCGCTAGCGAACCAGGAGCTGCATCGATTCCGCTTTACGGTGGATGGAGAGGCCTTTACACAGGAATCGCCCCTCATTCTGATTGCGCTGACGAATTCGATCGCCAGCTTCGAAAGTTTTATGCCGCAAGCAAAAGTCGATGACGGCAAAATGCGGATGGTCGTGTTCAAGGAGTTCAATCTGCTTGATTCGCTGAAACTCTTGCCGCAGCTCATCAGAGGCGAAATCAAGACTTCGGATACTGTCATCTACAAATCCTTCACGCACGCCACTATCGCCGTTGCGGATGGCGAAAAACTGATCACCAATGTCGACGGCGATAAAGGGCCGACATTTCCGCTTGAGATCGAGATACTGCCTTCCTTCATCAAAGTGTATGCACCGGCAGCCTCTTGAACAAAACAAACCCCTGCGACCTGCATCGGTCGTGGGGGTTTGTTCTGTCTTCAAATATATTTTTCGGTCAAACGCAGGAACTCTTCCACGTCTTCCGCCATGATCTTCAAGCCTTGGCTCCAGAAGTCCGGCTGTGTGATATCGGTACCAAGATGCTTCATCACGAGGTCTTCTGTCGTCATCGAACCGGTATCCCGCAGCAGCGAAATGTAGGTTTCTTCAAAATTATCGCTCTGCTGCAGCGATTGCGCGTAAATCCCCAGACTGAACAGGAAGCCAAATGTGTAAGGGAAGTTATAGAAAGGCACATCATCGATGAAAAAGTGCAGCTTGCTCGCCCATAATAGGGGATGGTAGTCACTCAAGGATTCCTGGTAAGCCTCTTTTTGGGCAGCTTCCATCATTCCGGAAAGCCGTTCTGCAGTGACAAAACCGTTCATCCTTTCGGTGTAGAAGGACTTTTCGAAAAGGTAACGGGCATGGATATTCAGAAACATGGCCGTCGCATTTTCGAGCTTCGTATTGAGCAGGGAAATTTTTTCTTCATCGCTGCTTGCTTCCCTGACTGTAGCTGCGCTGATGATGGTCTCCGCAAAAGTCGATGCCGTTTCGGCGACGTTCATGGCGTAACGCGTATTCAGATCGGGCAAATCGCGCATTACGTGGGAATGGAAGGCATGGCCCAATTCATGGGCCAGTGTGCTCATATCGCTGGCTGAACCCGTAAAGGTCATGAAAATACGCGACTCTTTCGATTCCGGATAATCTTCGCAATAGCCGCCAGGCCTTTTCCCGGATCGGTTTTCGGCTTCTATCCAGCGGTTCTTGACGGCAGCCAGGGAAAAATCTGCCAGTTTGGGACCGAAGGAGGCGAAGTGTTCGATGATGTAATCGACCGCTTCGGCGAAGCTGAAGGTTTTTGATTGGAAAGTGCCGAGCGATACCGGGGCATCGACATCATACCAAGCCAACTTATCCTTGCCCATCAGAGCGGCTTTGCGTTCCAAAAACGAAAGGAAAGGCTGTTTATTCGCACTGATGGCCTGCCACATCGTATCCAGCGTTTCGCGTTTGATGCGGTTGTACCGCAAAGGTTCCACCAAGAAATCCTCATCCTGATGCGCCTCAAAATCCGCCAAGCGGAAACCTTGCAAGTGGTTCAGCGTATCGGCGAATGCAGGCGCAAGGGATCCCCAGGCTTTTTCCCATTCGACGAATATTTTTTTGCGCACGTTCGGATCGGGATCGGCATACATCCGATTCATCGCTTGGCCGGCGGAGAGTTCGCTCGAAGTGCCGTCAGCCTCCTCAAACGGGATCTTGACGAAGGATACGAGTGTGTCATAGTGCGCGCTCCAACCGTTGAAACCATCGACGCGCAAAGTCGCCAACAAGGCCTCTTCCTTGTCGGACAAGAGGCGGCTCCCCTGTTGGCGCCATTCCGACAGGGCGAATGCGAGCGGTGAAAAAGCAGGCATTTCCACCAACAGCGCCCAATCATTTTCCTTGATGCCGGTTATTTTTTTCTTCAGAGTCGTTTGAATAATCGTTAATTTGCTGTACAATTGAATTATTCGCGCATGGATTGCGCTTGCATTCAAATCCGAGACATCGGCCGATTGTACACCCGTGATGAAGCTGTTGCATTGCATCAAAGCTTTTGCGTACAGCTCCTCATAATGAAGCAAATCCTGGAAAATAGGATACTCCGGTTTATCGTGTTCGGGGTCCCAAGCGTTTGCTGTTTGTTCAAAATCCTTCAATCCGTCTTGGATGGACTGTATCTTTTCTTGCAAGGCAGGCGAAGAGCTTCCGCCTTCGAAAAACGAATCCAAATCCCAGGTTAGGCTATATTTCATGTTGTTCATCCTCTCAATCTGAATTGACCAGCTTAATGCCATAAATGCATTATAACAATTTCCAACAAAAATTAATAAAAGAATTCACATCTGGAAAGGAAAAAAGCTACATGCAAAGAGAACAAAAAAGCAATTCATATCTGGTGGGTGCGGTTCTGATTATGGGTTATCTGTATTACCGGGCCACTTTCGAAACAAATTTTTATGCTTTGCCGAATATTATCGCGAACCTTTTGCAGGCGCAACCGCTCTCCGGCTTATTCGCAACGTTCACCTTCCGATACGGGGAGCAGGTGATCAGTATGGAGTCGTTGGGTTATTTCGGATTTTTGGGATTCTTCGGCAGCAAGATATGGTTGTTCCTTTCCTATTTCATCCTCGCTTATCTTTGGTATGGCGGACTTTCCGGGAAGATGCGGGACGCGGTAACTCCTATCGTTGTGGCGCTGCTGCTTTCCGTCAGTTACGCGGCTGCGGATGAATTTCATCAATCGCTGGTGTCCCCGGCATTTGCGATGAAGGAGGACGTGATTTTGGCCGGCGCAGGGGCAATTTTGGCGATAATCGCCGGTTGGTTCTTCCTGACAGTCAGAAAAGGCAGAAAGTGAATTGCCATGAGCGGTTACTTTTGATAAAATGATTGAGTAAATTAATAGATGAGAAGAGGGATCTGAATGTCAGGACATTCAAAATGGAGTAAAATCAAAGGCGCAAAAGGCGCTGCAGATCAAAAACGAGGTAAAATTTTCCAGAGATTATCGAAAGAAATTTATATGGCTGCAAAAAACAGCGGTCCGGATCCCTCATCTAACCCGAGCCTGCGCTTGATGATCGATAAAGCGAAAGCAGCAAACATGCCGAATGACAACATCACCCGCGCCATCAAAAAAGCAACATCTGCTGGAGAAGGCGAAAACTATGAAGAAATCACTTATGAAGGCTACGGCCCGAACGGTGTGGCTGTTTTGGTCCATGCTTTGACCGACAACCGCAACCGTACCGCCACTAACATCCGGGTCGCTTTCAACAAAAACGGAGGATCTTTGGGTGAATCCGGTTCAGTAAGCTACATGTTCGACCGCAAAGGCTACATCGCAATCGAGCGTGAAGACTTGGATGTGGATGAAGACACAATGTTGATGAGCGTGTTGGAAGCCGGTGGGGAAGAGCTGCAGACGAGCGACGAAGTATTCGAAATCTACACGGATCCTGCCGATTTTGATGCAGTTTGCGAAGCTTTGAAGGCAGAAGGCTACGTGTTGGCTGAAGCGGAAGTCACGATGGTTCCGCAAACTATGTCGGCTATCGCAGCGGACAAGGAAACGCAATTCAGAACGATGCTGGAAAAACTGGAAGACGATGATGACGTCTCCGAAGTATTCCATAATGCGGATCTGGACGACGAAGAATAATAGGTTACAGAAAATATAAACCGGGTACTTTCCTTGTCGGCAGACAGTGGAGGGTGACCGGTTTTTTTGGAAACAGCGCAGCAAGTAAGAACCGACCTGGCTGTGCAATCGCTTTCTTTGCCGGCTTGTAGTATAATTTAGATAGCCAAAGTCGATCTGTCTTCGGACTTGTCGAGCGCGGCCCTAAAGCGAAGCTATCATTATCCGATCGGGATAACAATGAATGGGGGAACAGCTGTATGGCAAAAGTAATATTTGTGATTGCACCTGAAGACTTCCGCGATGAAGAATTATTCATGACCCAGGAAGAAGTTGCGAAATGCGGACATGAGATGTGGATCGCCAGCCACAAGACCGGGACCTGCATGGGTGTGCATGGCGGAATTGCGCAGTCGGATCTTTTGGTTGAGGATGTCGACACGAACAGTTTTGATGGTGTTGTGTTCATCGGGGGGAAGGGAAGCCGCGTTTTCTTCGACGATCCGCATGCCTGGATGTTGGCCCAGGCGATGAATGGGCAAGGCAAAATGGTTGCTGCAATCTGCATTGCGCCTGTCATCTTAGCGAATGCGGGTTTATTGAAGAAGAAAAATGCGACTGTTTTCGAATCCGAGATTGCAACTATCGAAGCCAAGGGGGCAGTTTATTCTGAGTCCGCTGTGACAGTCGACGGCAATATCATCACTGCCAGCGGCCCGCATCAAGCGGGACAGTTCGGGATGGAAATTTGCAAGTTTTTGGCGGGATAAAGCGGGGAATCAGCTGTTGATGTGGAATTGGAGGCGGCAGGGAATATGGAAGAGCTGAAAGCCAGAATCGATGTGTTGAAGGAACAGGATCCCGTCAAAATGCGGGACCTGGAAAGGAAGTACGGATTGCTGAAGTTCGAGCTGCAGGAAGCGAAGAAAGCAGTCGAGATGCAGGAAATAACCTTGGCAGATGTGAAAGGCGAATGGATCAAAGACAATTCGGAAGAGAACCTTGCCTTGATGCGCGAGGAAGAACAGAACCTGAAGATTGCCAAGCTGAACTACACCGCCGCGGTGGAGAAAATGGACATCATGAAAACAGTCGTTTTTCTGCTTTCCTGACAGGGTGAAAACAGTAAGGAAAAGAAACATCCATAACAAAAAAGAACGGCCAGGGCCATTTAAAATGTCCCTGCCGTTCTTTTTCGTTATGCAATTTTCTTGCTGTCATTCCGACTGATTATCGATGAAAGCGTTGATTTTCTGTTGGTATTGCTCATCCGAAATCAAATATGAAAAGCCTTCGCCGATGACGCTTTGGGCTTCACTGATGGTGAAGAAAGCTTTCGGATCGATGGCCGTCACAATCCGGTTGAGCGGCATCAATTGCTGCCTGTTGACGACGATCAGGATCACCTTCTTCTGACTCTTGGAGTAATAGCCTTCGCCTGACAAAAAAGTCATTCCGCGGCCGATTTTTTTATCGATCGCATCAGCGATTTCCTGATGCCGATCCGAGATGATCAGCACTTGTTTCTTCGGATTGAACCCTTCCAGGATGAAATCCAGCACCTTCGTTTGCACGTAGAGATGCACGGCAGTCAAGACGACATTCTCCAGCCCGATGACAAAGATGGAAGGACCGACCACGAAAATGTCCAATACGACCAGTGCGACACTGGTGCTCCAACCGAG